>NZ_JBHXTG010000062.1:0-58390 GCF_042677465.1 Kitasatospora sp. NPDC127111 | reverse complement strand
CAGCGTGGGGGTGGCCCGGTGGCGCCCCGGCGCGAGTCGGGGGCCGCACGCCCTAGCCGCGGGCGACGGTGATGGTGTCGGTGTCCCGGTCGCGGCGGTCGATCTCGATCCGCACGCCCGTGGCGGGGTCGGTGAAGGACTGGCCGGGGTGGAAGGCGGCCAGGTCGAGGGCGGTGCAGCCGGCCGGCGGGGTGGCGTCCGGGTTGCCGTTGGCCACCCGGACGGGGCCCTCGCCGGTCGGAACGGCGCTGTCGACCCGGTAGACGAGGACCCCGGTGGAACAGGCACCGGCGTCCCCGCCGACGGCCCGGCGGGATTCGGCGACGTACGCGGTGGTCTCGCCGGTGCGGATCACCGCGATCTTGGTGCCGCCGGGGCGTTCCACGGCCTGCAGGCGCACCGCGCGGCGGCCGGCCGCCGGCAGGCAGGCCACCTGGCGGTCGTCGATCCAGCCCAACTTCCAGCTCTCCCAGCCGAGGTGCTGCGGCGCCGGGCCGGAGATCAGGCCCATCACGTCCCAGCCCCCGACGAAGCGGTGGTAGTCGTTACCGGTGAAGGCGTACAGGTCGGGCAGGCCGAAGGTGTGGCCGGTCTCGTGCACCGCGACCCCGGGCCCCCAGTGGTACATGTCCTGTCCGAACGTCACCGCCCACTTGAGCCGCTTGCCGTTGACCACGATCCCGGGGGTGTGGGGGTCGTAGAGGTAGGTGGGCGAGAAGCTGATCGCGGGCGCGGCCTTCGTGGGGACGACGTACACCATGTCGTAGCGGGACACGTCGGTGTACGGCGCGGCGGCCTCGACGGCCTGGCGCACGTAGAGCTCGTGCTGCTCGAAGGTGATGCCGCGCTGGAATCCGTAGGAGGCGGAGTCCTGCGGCAGGTGGAGCCACCGGTTCAGCGGGGTGAGGCCGAGCCGCGTCCGGCCGTTCGAGGCCTGCCGCAACAGGTCGGCGGCCGGGGCGAGTTGGTGGTAGTAGTCGGCGAGGTCGCCGGTACCGGGGGCGTCGGGGAAGTCGACGAAGAGCATCAACACGTGCTTGGTGCCCAGTGGTTGCTGGAACTGCGCGCGGTCGGTGTCGTGGCCCTCGTCGGTCCAGCCGGTACGGCCGGGCAGCGCGCACGCGGCGGCGGGCGCTGCGGCGACGGTAGCGGGGACCGCGGGAGCGGCGGGGGCGGCCGCGGCGGGGGTGGCGGCGAGCAGGGCGGCGAAGGCCGGTGCCAGGGCGCCGGCGAGCATGCGTGGTCTCAACTCTCTCCTTCGATGGGGTGGTCAGGCCCGGCCGGAGGCCAGGTCCATCAGACGGGCCAGGACGCGGTCGCCGGAGGCGGTGACCCCGTCGTGCTCCCACTCGTCGGTGACCCAGGTGCGCAGCGAGCCGACCGCGCGGGCGGTGTGCAGGGAGAGGCCGGCGTCCACGTACATGTCGTCGTGGTAGATCGCGGCGGCCACCGGCACCGGGTTGGCGGCGAGCCGGGCGGGGTCGTAGAGGCGCGGCCAGTCGGTGCGTTCGGCGAGCAGGTCGACGGCCTCGGCGAACGGACGCAGTGCGGCGATCTCGCGGAACATCCAGGGGTAGATCATCTCGCCGGTCAGCAGCAGCGGGTCCGCGTCCTCGGCGAACCCGGCGTGGTCGGCCAGGGCGCGGGCGGCGGCCCAGCCGGTGGGGGTGCCGCCCTGGCCGTAGATGGACTCCTGGAGGACGGCGAAGAGCGGGTTGTCGGTGAAGGAGGTCAGCTGGGCCACCTGGTGCAGGAAGCCGGCCGACGGCTCGCCGTGCGCGTCGAGGGCCTCGTCCAGCAGCCAGTGCAGGCGCGCGGAGCCGTCGCCCATGCCGAGCAGCAGGCCGAGGGTGCGCAGCCGGCGGACGGTGAGCCGGTCGCCGTCGGGGAGGTGGACCGGCCGTCGGCCGAGGAGGTCGGCGATGCGGCGCAGCAGTGCGCGGTCGCCGGGGTGACGGGCGTAGTGGGCGGTGACCTTGTCGCGCACCCGGGGGTAGGTGGCGGCGTACACGTCGTCGGCGGTCGCGTCGAGGCCGGGCAGGCCGCCGGTGACGTAGCAGGCGCGCAGGCCGTCGGGGGCGGTGGAGAGGTAGCTGAGGGTGAGGAAGCCGCCGTAGCTCTGGCCGAGGGTCTCCCAGGGTTCGTCGCCGCAGAGCCGGCGTCTGATCAGTTCGGCGTCGGCGACGATGGCGTCGGCGCGGTGCAGGGCGAGGTGGTCGGCGAGCTGCCCCGGCGAGCCGAAGCGGGCCGCGGTGCGGGCCGTGACGGGGGTGGAGCGGCCGGTGCCGCGCTGGTCGAGCAGCAGGACCCGGTGGGTCCTGAGGGCGTGGCCGAGCCAGCCGCCGCCGGCGTTGAGCGGGCGCGGGGACTTCCCGCCGGGACCGCCCTGGAGGTAGAGCAGCCAGGGCAGGCCGTCCGTGGCGCGGGCGGGGTCGGCCAGTTCGCGGGCGAAGACCTCGATCGTCGGACCGCCGGGGTCGGCGTGGTCGAGCGGGACGGTGAAGGTGTGGTCGGTCACCGCGAGGCCGGGCAGTCGGTAACGGGAGCTGATCACGGGGTGGCCTCCGGGCGCTGTCGGTCGGTCCGCTCGCTCCGCTCGGGGCGGTGCCGGTCGGTCCGCTCGCTCCGCTCGGCGAAGTGGCAGGCGACCTCGTGGCCGGGGGCGAGGGTCCGCAGGGCGGGGCGCTCGGCGGCGCAGCGGTCGTCCGCCCGGGGGCAGCGGGTGCGGAAGCGGCAGCCGGTGGGCGGGTGGAGCGGGCTGGGCAGGTCGCCGCGGAGGACGATGCGCTCGCGTCCGCGTTCGGCGTCCGGGTCGGGCAACGGGACGGCCGAGAGCAGGGCGCGGGTGTAGGGGTGGGCGGGGGTGGCGAAGAGGGTGTCCCGGTCGGCGGTCTCGACGACGGCGCCGAGGTACATCACGGCGATGCGGGTGCTGATCTGCCGGACGGCGCCGAGGTCGTGCGCGATGAACAGGTAGCCGAGGCCGTACTCGTCCTGGAGGTCCTTGAGCAGGTTGAGGATCTGGGCCTGCACCGAGACGTCGAGGGCGGAGACCGGTTCGTCGCACACCACCAGCTTCGGGCGCAGGGCCAGCGCCCGGGCGATGCCGATGCGTTGGGCCTGGCCGCCGGAGAACTCGTGCGGGTACCGGTCGGCGTGCTCGGGGCGCAGGCCGACCCGCCGCAGGAGGTCCTCCACCGGCTCGTCGGGGGTCAGCCCCTGGTAGGCGAACGGCGCGGTGAGGATCCGGCGGACGGTCTGCCGGGGGTTGAGGGAGGAGAACGGGTCCTGGAAGACCATCTGGAGCTCGCGCCGGACGGGGCGCAGCGCGGTCTCGTCCAGGCCGGCGAGCTCCCGTCCGGCGAACCGGACGGTGCCGGAGGTGGGCCGCTCCAGCCGGGTGAGCAGACGGGCGACGGTGGACTTGCCGCAGCCGGATTCGCCGACCAGGCCCAGGGTCTCCCCCGGGTCGACCCGCAGCGAGACGCCGTCGACGGCGGTGACGTGGCCGGCGAGCCGCCGGGTGAGGCCGTGGCGGACGGGGAAGCGTTTGACGAGGTCGCGGGTTTCGAGCAGCGCGGTCGTGGCGTGGCCCTTGCCCGTGGCGTCGTGGCCCGCGCCGGTGCCGGGGCCGGCGCTCGTGCCGGGGCCCGCGGACGTGTCGCGGCCCTCGCCCGTGCCGGAGCCCGCGTGCGTGGCGCGGCCCGCGTGCGTGTCGTGGCGCGGTGCGCTCATGTGGTGGCCTCCAGGGTGGGGAGCCGGTGCGGAAGCGGGCCGTCGATGCGCGGGACGCAGGCGAGCAGGCCGCGGGTGTAGGGCTGTCGGGGGCGCTGGAAGACGTCGTGGACGGTGCCCCGCTCGACCGCGCGACCCCGGTGCATCACCACGACCTGGTCGGCGAGCCCGGCGACCACGCCCATGTCGTGGGTGATCAGGACGATCGCGGTGCCGGTCTCCCGGCGCAGCTCGCGCAGCAGGTCGAGGATCTGGGCCTGGACGGTGACGTCGAGCGCGGTGGTGGGCTCGTCGGCGATCAGCAGGTCGGGCTCCAGGCAGAGCGCCATCGCGATCATCACCCGCTGCCGCATCCCGCCGGAGAACTCGTGCGGGTAGGCGCGGGCCCGGCGTTCCGGCTCGGGGATGCCGACCCGGTCGAGCATCCGGACGGCCACCCGGTGGGCCTGCTTGCGGCCGGCCCGGTGGTGCGCCCGGTAGGCCTCGGCGATCTGGAAGGCGACCGGGTAGTACGGGTTGAGGCAGGACAGCGGGTCCTGGAAGACCATCGCGATCCGGTCGCCGCGCAGCCGGCGCAGCGCGCGCCCGTCGAGGGCGGTGAGCTCCCGGCCGTCGAAGCGGATGCTGCCGCCGACCGTGGCGTCCCGGAGCAGTCCGAGCACGGCCAGGCTGGTGACGGACTTGCCGCTGCCGGACTCGCCGACCACGCCGAGCACCTGCCCGGCCGCCAGGTCGAGGTCGAGCCCGTCCACGGCGCGGACGCCGGAGCGGAAGTCGACCGTCAGGTCTCGTACCGTCAGCAGGGTCATCCGAGGGCCCTCACTCTCGGGTCGAGCACGGCGTAGCCGAGGTCCACCAGGACGTTGGCGAGCACCACGAAGGCGGCGGCGAACAGCGTCACGCCGAGGATCACCGGCTGGTCGGCGCCCGCGATGGCGTCGGCGGCGAGTTTGCCGACGCCGGGCAGGCCGTACACCGACTCGGTGATCAGCGCGCCGCCGAGCAGCGCGCCCAGGTCCATGCCGAACAGGGTGACGACGGGCATGAGCGCGGGCCGCAGCGCGTGCCGGCGGACCACGGTGACCTCGGGCAGGCCCTTGGCGCGCGCGGTGCGCACGTAGTCGTGGCCGAGGCTCTCCAGCATCTCGCTGCGGGTGATCCGGGCGTACACGCCGGCGTACAGCATGGCCAGGGTGATCCAGGGCATGACCATGGACCGCGCCCAGCCGGCCGGGTCCTCGGTGAACGGGACCACCCGGGGGTAGGGCAGCACGCCGAGGCGGACGACCAGCAGGTACTGGAGCAGCAGCGCGGTGAGGTAGACCGGCAGCGAGATGCCGCCGAGCGCGGCGGTCATCGCGGCGCGGTCCCAGAAGCCGCCGCGCCGCAGGGCGGACACCACGCCCGCCGTCACGCCGACCGCGAGCCAGAGCACCGCGGCGCCCACCGCGATGGAGATGCTGACGGGCAGCCGGTCGGTCAGCAGCCGCCACACCGGCTGGTTGGTCTGGAAGCTGAAGCCCAGGCAGGGGAAGGGGCACTGGACGGCCTGCGCGCCGGTGCCGTACGTCCGGCCGGAGACGAGCCCGCCCAGGTAGTCCGTGAACTGGTCGACCGGCGAGCGGTCCAGCCCGAGGGTGGTGCGGATCTCGGCGAGCCGGGCCGGGCTGCAGGCCTTGCCGCAGGCGCCCTGGGCCGGGTCCGCCGGCATCAGGTAGAAGATCGCGAAGGTGGCGGCGGCGATCACCACCAGGACGGCCGCGGTGACGGCCAGCCTTCGCAGCAGGTAGGGGATCATCGTCGCTGGCTCCGGGGGTCGAGCGCATCGCGCACCGCGTCGCCCAGCACGTTGAAGGCGAGCACGGTGAGGAACAGGAAGGCGCCGGGGATGAGGAAGTAGGCGGGGTCGGCGGCGTACCAGGGCACGGCGGTGGCGATCATCTGGCCCCACGAGGGGGTCGGCGGCTGCACGCCCACGCCGAGGAAGGAGAGCCCGGCCTCGGTGGCGACGCAGGCCGGGATGGACGTGGTGGCCACCACCAGCACCGGGCCGGTCAGGTTCGGCAGCACCTCGCGCAGCAGCAGCGCCCACCGGGACGCGCCGAGCAGCCGGGCGGCGGCCACGAACTCGCCGCGGGCCAGCACCATCGTCTGGCCGCGGACGATCCGGCCGACGTAGGGCCAGCCGAAGAAGCCGAGCACCACGATCAGCAGGAGCCGGCGGTCCGCGCCGGGCGCGGCCGAGATCAGCGCGATCATGAAGATCAGGCTGGGGAAGGACATCAGCAGGTCCATCAGCCGGCCGATCACGGTGTCCGCCCAGCCGCCGAGGAAGCCGGCGACCAGGCCGAGGGCGGTGCCCAGGACCACCGAGAGCGCGGTGGCGAGCACCGCGATCAGCAGCGAGACCCGGGCGCCGTGGACCACCCGGGCGAGCACGTCGCGGCCGTTGACCGGCTCGACGCCGAGCCAGTGCTCGGTGCTGATCCCGCCCGCGGCGCCGCGCGGCAGGCCGCCGAGGGCCGGGTCCACCGCCTCGCCGTGGAACGCCGTCGGGGAGTTGCCGGTGAGCCAGGTGACCAGGGGGGCGGCGAGCGCGGTCAGGACCAGCAGGGCCACCACCGCCAGGGCGGCCGCGGCCGAGCGCCGGGCGGCCAGTTGCCGCAGCACGGACGGGCGGCGCGAGGCTGCCGGGCGGCGCGGGACTGCCGGGCGGCGCAGCACGGACGGGCGGCGCGGGACGGTCACCGGTGCAGCCCCAGCGAGACGAGGTCGAGCCGGCCGACGAAGGCGGTGTGCCCGTACGCGCCGGTGACGTGGGGCCCGACCAGGACGGCGGCCTTGTCCCAGAGGAAGGGCACCACCGGGGCGTCGCGCATGATGCGCTTGGCGAGTTCGCCGTACGCGCTCCGGGCGGCGGCCGGGTCGCCGGTCGCGGCGATCTCGTCCAGCCGGGCGTTCACCTCGGCCGAGTCGTACTGGGCCCGGTTGTTGTTGCCCTCGGCGGTGATCTGGCGGCCGTCGAACAGGATCGGCAGGTAGGTGGAGGCGCCCGGCCAGTCGGGGGTCCAGCCGTCGATCACCAGGTCGTGCTCGCGGTGCGGGCTGCCGACCGTGCTGTAGAACGCCGAGGAGGCGATCTCGTTGATCCGCACGGTGATGCCGGCCCGGGCCAGCGCGGCCTGGACCGCCTCCCCCTGGGCCTTGCCGCCCGCGGTGGCCGGGGTGTCGAGGGTGAGCTCCAGGCCGGAGGCGCGGCCGGCCTCGGCGAGCAGGGCCCTGGCCTTCGCGGGGTCGCCCTTGCCGTCCGGGCTCGGGTACGGGTCCTCGGCGGCGTGGCCGGGCAGCGTGGGCGGCAGCAGGGTGGTGGCCAGGTCGCCCGCGATCGGGCCGCCCCTGGTGGTGCGCAGGGCGTCCTTGTCCAGCGCGTACGCGATCGCCTGCCGCACCCGGACGTCGTCGAGCGGCTTGTGCCGGGTGTTGATCCCGAGGAACCGGGTGTTGATCGACTCGCCGGTGACCAGGCGCCGCTTCAGCTGCGGGTCGTTCACCACCCGCCCGACCGAGGCCGGTCCGATCGGCTCCAGCGCGACGGCGTCCGCGTCCTCGCCCTGACCGGCGATCAGCCGCTGGTCGACCACCGCCGGGTCGAGGTTGAGGTCGATGACGACCTGGTCGGGGAGGCCCTTGCGGACGGTGTCGGTGGCCTGGTCCCAGGAGGGGTTGCGGACCAGCACGAGCTGCTTCTTCGGCTCGAACCGGTCGATCCGGTACGGGCCGGAGGAGAACGGCCTGCTGTCGTAGCCGACGCCGGTGTCCTTGTCCTTCGGGACCGGGGCGAACATCGGCAACGACACGGCCGAGCCGAAGTCGGACACCGGCCGGTTGAGCCGGAACACGACGGTCCGCTCGTCCGGCGTCTCGATCGACGCCAGCCCCGCCGGATCGCGGTACGGGCCGTGGTAGGACTCGCCGCCGGCCAGCCAGAGCCGGGCGTACGGCGGGCCCTCGGGCAGTTCGGCGGCGAAGGTGCGCTCGACGCCGTACTTGACGTCCCGGCTGGTGACCGGGCGGCCGTCCTCGAACTTCACGCCCTCCTTGAGGGTGAAGGTCCACGTCCTGGCGCCGTCGCTGGGGCGGCCGGTGTCCGTGGCCAGGTCCGGCACGATCTGGCCGCCGGCCGGCCCCGGCGCGGGGGCGAAGGTGGTCAGCGTCCGGTAGATCAGCCGGCCCACGTCCTGGGTGGAGGTGACGTAGGCGCGGGCCGGGTCGAGGTGTTCCAGGTCGATGCTGGACAGCACGTGCAGCGTGCCGCCCCGGACCGCGGCGGCGTCCCCGGCCGCGGCGGTGCCGTCCGGCCCGGTGCAGGCGGCCGCCGACAGCAACCCCAGGGCCGCGGCCAGCGCTGCGGCCGCTCTTCGCGTGCGGCGGCGCGTGCCCGGACGCGCCGCCGCACTCGCACGCGCGGCCGTGCCCGGCTCGGTGCCGGTCCCCATCCAGGTCCCCATCCATGCCCTCCGATGCGATATGACATTTCACATGTGGGACAAGATTGGGACGTCACCGACTCTTCCGGGAGCTCTCAGCTGCCCATAACATCCCGTTATGGATCTCGAGATACGGCATCTGCGGATCATCTGTGCCATCGCCGGCACGGGCAGCCTCACCCGGGCCGCCGCCGCGCTCGGCCTCTCCCAGCCCGGGCTCAGCGCCCAGCTGCGCCGGATCGAGACCGTGCTCGGCGGTCCGCTGTTCGAGCGGACGCCCGCCGGCGCCGTACCCACCGCCTTCGGCGAGACCGTGCTCAGCCGGGCCCGTGCCGTCCTGCCGACCATCGACGAACTGCTGAGCGCCTCCGCCCTGGCCGCCGCCCAGGGCGGAGGCCCGAGCCGGCGCTTCCGGCTCGGCTCGGTCAACGCCCCGCTGCTCGGCGGGCTCATCACCGCCCTGCGGACCCACCACCCCGGCGCCCGGATCGTCTCCCGCGACCAGGGCTCGTCCGTCCCCCTCGTCGACGACATCGCGCACGGCCGGCTGGAGGCCGCCGTGGTCGGCGACAGCCCCGGCTACGAACTCCGGGCGCGGCCCGGCGTCGTCCTCCACCCCGTCGTCACCGAGCCACTCTTCGTCGCGCTGCCCGCGGGCCACCCGCTCGCGGCCCGGCCCGAGGTGACCCTGGACGAACTCGCCGACGAGGACTGGGCCTCACCGCGCCCCGACGACGACCGGCACCGCGAGTACTGGTCCACCACCTTCCTCGCGACCGGCCACCGGATGCGCACCGTCCACGAGGCGGAGGGACGGCTGCTGCTGGAACTGGTGCGCGGCGGCCACGCGGTGAGCCTCTGCCAGGCCACCTTCGAGGAGGTGCCGGGCATCGCCGTCCGCCCGATCGCCGGCACCCCGCTCTGGTACCGCCACCTGCTCGCCTGGCACCGGGACGGCCCGCTGGCCCCCCTGGGCCCGGTGCTGGTCCACCACGCCGCGCAGGCCCACCGCGCCGCCTCCACCCGCAACCCGGCCTACCGCCGCTGGTTGCGCGACCACCCCGGCGAGCCGGCGGCGTGACCGGCGCGGCCGGTCGGGCGGGCCCCGGTCAGCGGCGCGAGGCGCGGCGGGCGGGCGGCGCGGCGATGCGGACCCGCTGCTCGGCGGGCGCGCGCTCCAGGTCGTCGAGCTGGGCGAGGATCGTGCTGCGCAGGTCGTCGTCGTCCTCGAAGTGGTGGTCGTTGAACAGCGTGTAGCCCGTCCACATCAGGTTGGCGCAGACCCGGGCCGGCACCCGGCCGGTCCGGGCGCCCATGCCGACCAGCGCCACCGACCCGATGCTGCCCGGCGTCACCGTGTTCTGCCGGTGCACCGCCTGGAACGCGGCGGCGCAGGCCAGCGCCACGTTCAGCGTCGCGCTGACGTTCTGGGAGGACTGCTCCATCGTCGGCGTCGATATCAGGAACTGCGGGTTGACCGCCCCGGACGGCACGCACACCGCGCTGCCCACCGGGAGCGTGCCCGCGAACCGGTCGCGGATCGCCCGCTGGACGCGCAACTGGATGCCCGCGCCGAGGTGGCGCTTGATCACCGCGTCGAGCCCGCCGTCCATCCGGCCCCGGGAGTTGGTGGGGCTGACCCAGGCGTCGACCCGCTCGTCCAGGATCGAGCCCTGCCGGATCTCGATCCCGGGGGTGTCGGCGAACGCCGCCCGCCAGGCCTCCACCACCGCCTCGTTGAGGTCGGTCAGCACGACCCTGAGCGGCGACGGCACAAGGTTCTCGGTCAAGGTTCACTCCGATCGGGAAACGGCCCCTCTGTCGCTTCACGACGCTAGCCCCGGTCACTGACAACGCGTCGACTCCTCCGCCGCCGGCCCGGGCCCGGCCGGCGGTCTGTCAGACCCGGGCGGTACGACTGTGGTGTCGGCCGGCGAGCCGACGGATGCCCACCACCCTCCCGACCTTCCGGAGCCCTCCACCATGAGCGACGCCAAGACCCCCGCCACGCCCGACCCGAACGACCCGCTGGCCCTCACGGAACTGTTCCAGGGCGGCGGCGAGCCGTGGCTCCCGCTGCTCAAGCCGGTCATCGAGGCGCAGCCGGACGCGGCCTCGTTCATCGGCCCCGGCCGCGGTCCGGAGGTCGTCCCCGTCCGCGAACTGACCTTCCAGGCGCTCAAGCCCCACGCGCCGCACAAGTGGAAGGTCGTCGTCTTCGGCCAGAACCCGTACCCGCGGCCGGAGAGCGCCACCGGCATCGCCATGTTCGACAACACCTTCCACGACTGGGAGGACAGCCAGTTCGGCCGCGTCGTCAGCATCCGCTGCATCATCAAGGCGGCGGCGCGGTGGAAGTACGGCATACCCAAGAGGACCCCGATCGCCTCCCTCCGCACCCTGCTGGCGAAGCAGGACATCGTCCAGCCGCCCGAGTGGTTCCAGGCGATGCTCACCCAGGGCGTCCTGCTGCTGAACGCGGCCCTCACCGCCGACAGCAGCGGGGCGTCCGGCACCGACCGGCACACCGCGTTCTGGCGGCCGGTCGCCGAGCGGATCGTCGAGGAGATCCTCAAGGCCAAGCAGGACGCCGCCGAGGAGGACCGCGGGGTGGTCTTCGCCTGGTGGGGGGCGCACGCGCGCAACCTGAAGAAGGTCGTCCTCCAGTTGCAGGAGAAGTACCCCGGGGTCGAGGTCCGGCACATCGACCACGCCAACCCCGCGGCGCAGGGTGACGTCTTCTGCGACGGCGACCACTTCGCCACGGTCAACGCCGCCCTGGCCTCGCTGGGGGCCGAGGAGATCGACTGGCTGCCGAACGAGGGGTGGGACGAGCGCGCGGCGGCCGACGGCGGGGCGGACGACGACGTCGCCGACCGCATGGGCGCGTTCATCGCCTCCACCATGGAGCTGCACCAGCTCTACCTCGACCGGCTCGCCGGCGTCAAGGACGAGGGCCTCGAACTCCCGGCGATCACCGGTGTGTTCGACACCGAGCTGATGGACTTCCGGGAGGCCGTGGCCCCCGTCGCGAAGCTGCTGCGCGGGCTGGACCGGCACGTCGAGCGGTCGTACGAGTTCGGCAAGCGGCGGGCGGACGAGGCCGCCGACGGCCCGTCCGCCGACGCGATCGCCGCCCTCCACCTCTACACCTGCGAGTCCGCGTTCTACCGGGAGATCAACGCCGTGCTGCGCTCCCCGGACCGCTCCCGGCTCGTCCCGTACCTGGCCTACCTGCGGCTGCTGTTCTCGGCGGTGTCGCGGCTCCCGGCCCGCACCGAGCCGCTGTGGCGCGGGGTGTCGCTGGACCTGCGGGCGCAGTACCCGCTGGGCCGGACGGTGACCTGGTGGGGCGTGTCCTCGTGCACGTCCGAGCTCGGCGTGGCCCGGGGCTTCCTCGGCAGCCGCGGCAAGCGGACGCTGTTCGAGGTGCAGCCGGCCCGGGCCGTGGGCATCCGGGACTTCTCGGCGTTCACCGGCGAGGAGGAGTTCATCCTCCTGCCGGGGACCCAGCTCAAGGTCACGAACGTCCGGAGCGAGCGCGGCGGCCTGTGCACGGTGACGCTGACGGAGGTCGACGAGCAGACACTGGTGTCCTGAGCACGGCCCCCCGGCCACCCCCGGCCGCCCCCCGGCCGCCGTCCGCCGCCCTTCCGGAGCCGCTCGGCCCCCCGTCGGGGGGCCCGGGCGGGAACCGGGGCGGCCGGCCGGACGTCTTTCCGAGTGCCGGGGCCCGTCGGACGGGCACGGAGGTGAGTTCGGCATGAGAACCGTCGAGCGGCTGTCCGCACGGTGGCGCTCGCTCTCCCGCGCGCAGCGGGTGGTCGCCGCCCTGCTGGTCGCCCTTGCCCTGCTCCTCGCGGTGCTGCTGCCGGTGGTCGCCGGCCGCTCGCCCACCCCCTCGGGGGCCCCGCCACCGGCCGCTCCCCCGCCGGCCGCGCCCCCGTCGTCCGTTCCGCCGTCCTCCGCACCCGCGTCCCCCGGCGGCGCGGTGTCCCCGCTGACCGGGCTGCCGGGCGAGGCCGGCCGGATCCTGGCCGTCAAGATCGACAACATCGTCAACGCCCGGCCGCAGACCGGACTGGGCGCCGCCGACGTCGTCTACGCGATCGAGGTCGAGGGCGGGCTCTCCCGCTTCCTCGCCGTCTACGACGCGAACCACCTCCCACCCGGGGACAGGATCGGCCCGGTGCGCAGCGCCCGGGAGAGCGACCTGCCGATCCTCCAGCAGTACGGGAAGGTGGACTTCGCGTACTCGGGGGCGCAGACCAGGTTCCTGCCCGTGCTGGCCGGGGCGGACCTCTTCAACTGCTCCCCGGCCCAGGACGACTCCTTCTTCCGCGGCCGGTGGGACGTGCCGCCGTTCAACCAGTACGTGGTGCCCTCGGGCATCCTGCGGCACTTCCCCGACGCGGCCGCCGCCCGCGACGTCGGCTTCCGCTTCGGCCCGGCGCCGGCCGGCGGGGTGCCGGCCGACACCCTCACCGCCCGGATGCCGGCCGCCTCCTTCACCTTCACCTGGTCCCCGGGCGAGGGCCGGTACCTGGTCTCGATCGACGGCAAGCCCGCCGGGACGACGGACTCCGGGCGGCTGGGCGCACCGACCGTCGTCGTGCAGAAGGTCGCCGAGACCACCTCGCCGCTGCGACTGCGGGACTCCTCGGGCGACCTGCTGCCGTACGCGCCGACCGTGGGCGGCGGCGAGGCGGTCGTCCTGCGCGACGGCAGGGCGTACCCGGGCACCTGGTCGCGCCCCGACGCCGCGTCCGGGACGGCGTTCAGCTACGCCGGGCAGCCGATGACCTTCCACCCCGGCCAGGTGTGGATCGTCCTGGAGCCGCGGTGACCTCGCGCCCGGGGCCCGGGGCCGCCCGCCGACGGGCGGCACCGGGCCTCCGCCGGCGGACGGTTCAGGCCCCGGGGGCGGCGCTCGGGGCGGTCGGCGCGGTGCGCCGCGCGAAGGTGACGACGGCTTCGCTCTTCACCAGCCAGGCCACGCCGAACGCGAAGACGGAGACCGCCTCGCCGAGGTAGGGCAGGGTCAGCGGCGAGTCCCAGGCGAGGTGGAGCACGCCCGCCACGGCGACGACGGCGACGCACGCCACGATGACCCAGCCGCAGACCAGGTACACCCAGTCCCGGGCGGGCCGCCGCCCGCCGGTCGCCGGGGAGTCCGCGAAGAGCCGCAGGCAGAAGTACGCCAGGACGCCGAACAGCCCGGCCGCGAAGCCGAGATGGAGCATGCCGACGGTCGTCTGGAGGGTGCTCGGATGCGGGGTGACCGACGCCGGCGGCTCCATCGGGAACAGTGCCACCAGGATCGCGAGCACCCCGGCCACCGAACTCAGCCGGTCCTCCCGGCGGTCGTGCCGGTAGCAGATCAGGAAGACGCCGATGGCACAGAGGCCGCCGACGAAGACGTTGCGCATGTGGGTGTAGTACGACGCGCTCATCGAGCTGAGCAGGGCGACACGGGCGGAGGTGAGGCTGTTGCCGACCGGCAGGACGATCGGCAGCAGGAATCCCACGGCGCCGACGCCCAGCCGCAGCCGCCGCACGGTCTGCGCGTCCTGGTCCTGGTGGTCGACGGCGGGTTGGTCGGATCGATCGGACATGGCACGGCCCCCTTGACGAGCTGAGGCTGTCGATCCGCGGCCGGACCGGCCGCGTCGCCGCATCACCGGGCGGCGGTCGCACCGGAATGTACCCGCGCGACCGGGCCGGGAACCCGCGCCCCGCGCACCGGTTCGGCAACGCTGACGAACCGTCAGCCCGCCCCACCGCCAGGACGCCGGAGGGTCCGGCGCCAGGTCACGGCCAGGTCACCGCGAGGTCGCCGCCCGGCGGGAACCACGGTGTCCCGCCGCACGTCCCCCTTGGCGCACGCTCCGCAGCACGACTCGACGCGAGGAGTTGTCCTGATGATGGTCCGCCACGGCGCGACGCCGGTCGTCACCGGGCTGGTCGCCGTCCTGCTCGCGGGGGCGGGCGTCGCCGGGTGCGCCGAGCGCGAGGAGCCGGTGCGTGCCGTGATCAGTGCCGAACTGGACCGGGAGCTGGACGGGTTGCGGACGTCCGGCCCGGACGGGCTGGCCCTGGTGGCGCCGGAGGGGCTCGACTGGGACACCGTGTACGTGTTCGGCCCGGGCACCCGGGACGAGGTGATCTCGGACGTGGTCGGTGACCCGGTGCGCTGGGAGGAGCAGGACGTCAGCCGGTCGTCGTCCGAGCTGATGGTCTTCGTCGACCAGGGCGAGGCCGTCGGCGCCTACGAGATCGCCGTCGGCTTCGGCCCGGCCGACTACCGGCGTCCGCTGCACCGGGAGGTGCGGCTGGCCGCCGTCACCGGGGTGGAGGCGGCGGTTCGCGTGGTCGGCCAGTAGGAGGCGCCCGGGGGCCGGTCGGCGTCCCCGGCCCCGGGGGCTCTGGCCCGCCCCCCGGCCGGCTACGGTGGCGGGCCCGGCCGGGTCAGCGGCCGACCTCGCGGGCGCGGTGGTCCTCGACGGTCTCGCGGCGGATCAGCAGACGGATCCGCCCGTCCCGGACGGCGGCGACCGCGGGGCGGCCGACCAGGTTGTAGCCGGAGGCCATCGAGAGCTGGTAGGCGCCCGCGGCGGGGACGGCCAGCAGGTCACCCGGGCGCAGGTCGGCGGGCAGGGCGGCGCCGTGGACCAGCACGTCGCCGGCCTCGCAGTGCCGCCCGACGACGTCGAAGGTGCCGGTCGGCCCGCCGCCGGCCCGGCCGATCGCCCGGACGGTGTACGCCGAGCCGTAGAGGGCCGGGCGCGGGTTGTCGCTCATCCCGCCGTCGACGGCGGCGAAGGCCCGGCCGTCGCCGGTGTGCTTCACCGACAGCACGCGGTAGACGGCCACCCCGGCGGGCGCCGCGATCGCCCGGCCGGGCTCGACCAGCAGCCGGGGGACGGCGAGGCCGTGCTCGGCGCAGCGGGCGGCCAGGCGGGCGGTGACCGCGGCGGCGAAGGCGGCGGGGTCGAGCTCCTCGCCGTCGGGGAGGTAGCGGACGCCGTGGCCGCCGCCGAGGTCGAGTTCGGGCGGTTCGACGCCGTGCCGGTCACGGATCTCCGCCAGCAGCCCGACCAGGCGGTCGAGCGCGGCCAGGTAGGGCGCGGTCCCGGTGATCTGGGAGCCGAGGTGGCAGTGCAGGCCGGCGAGTTCGAGGCCGGGCTGGCCGAGGATCCGGCGGACCGCCTCGGCCGCGTCGCCGCCGGTGATCCGGAAGCCGAACTTCTGGCCGTCGACGCCGGTCCGCACGGCGCTGTGGTGCCCGGCCGCGACGCCGGGCACGACGCGCACCAGCACCCGCTGCGGGGTGTCGGCGACGGCGAGGGCGGCCAGCCGGGGGATCTCCGCGAGGCCGTCGACGACGATCCGGCCGACCCGGAGCCGGCGGGCGAGGCGCAGCTCCTCCGGGGTCTTGGCGTTGCCGTGCAGCAGGATCCGCGCGGGCGGGAAGCCGGCCGCGGCGGCCAGGCGGAGTTCGCCGGCCGAGCAGACGTCCAGGCCGAGTCCCTCGTCGGCGACCCAGTCCGCCATGGCGCTGCACAGGAAGGCCTTGGCGGCGTAGAAGACGTCGGCGTCCGGCAGGGCGCGGCGGAAGGCCCGGGCCCGCGCCCGCACCTCGCCCTCGTCCAGGACGTACAGCGGGGTGCCGAAGCGGTCGGCGGCCTCGGTCAGGCCGACGCCGCCGATCAGCACGTCGCCGTCGCGGCCGGGGCGGGCCGAGGCCGGCCAGGGCCCGCCGAGCGGTCGGGCGCCGGCGGGCCGCGGCGGTTCCGCGGGACGGCCGCCGGCCGGGAGGGTGGGGAGGGTGGTCATGGCAGGGGCGCTCCCAGTGAGGGCGGTGCGGGCCGGGCTTCTCGGGGTCCAGGGGTCAGTCCAGGTAGGACATCGCGTGGCGGCAGTGCGCGGCGGCGGTACGGCACTCCTGGTCGGGGGCCGGCCCGCTCCCGGCGGAGCGGGGCCCGGCGGTCGTCCCGCGCGGCAGCCGGCGGAGCGCGGCCTCGTCCAGCGGGCCCGGCGCGGTCCACGCGGCTCCGAGGTACTCGGCTCCGAGGTACCCGGCCCCGAGGCGCTCGGCTGCGGTGGTGGTGCGGAGTTGGTGGTCGGTCATGGCCTGGCGCTTCCTTCCGGTCGCGGCGGGGCCGGCGGAGTGGTCCCGCTCGCCCCTCCAGTGCAGCCCTTCCGGCCCGGAAAGCGCCGCGCCTTGACGCACCGCCTACGCGGAGCGGGTCCGCCTTGACACCACCCTGACGTCGGCCCGGTGACCGTGTTCGAGCAGCGGCCCGGACCGGCGAGGACCGGCCCCGGAGGACCGGCCCTGAAGGACGGCCCCCGGAGGACCGGCCCGGGGTCGGCCGGCTGCGCTCGGCGCTCGGCCGGTTCCGCTCGCACACCCGGCAGTCCGGCTGGGCCAGCACCGCTGCCGCCGCCGTCGAGGAGTCGTCGAACGCGCGCGAGCCCCCGGGTCCTGACGGCCGCGCCGGATCGGGCCGGTCGTACCGGTCGCATCGGGCCGCGCCGGATCGGGCCGGATCGGGCCGCGCCGATCGGGCCGGCCGCGCCGGTCGGGCCGGTGCTACGCCCCGCGGGCCACGGTCCGGCGGTCCCCGGCCCCGGGCCTCCGCACCGGCGCGGCCGGCGCCGCGCACTCCTCCTTCGGCGCGTAGCCCTGCTCGGCCGCGAGAACCGGGCGCAGCGCCCGGAGCGCGTAGTAGTTGCGGGACTTGACCGTTCCGGGCGGCACCCCGAGCCGGGCCGCGGTGTCCGCCACCGACCGGTCGTTGAGGTGCAGTTCGACCAGGACCTCGCGGTGGTGGTCCTGGAGCCGCCGGAGCGCCCGGTCGACGTCACGGGCCACCACCACCCGGTCGTACGGGTCGTCGGCGAGCGGACGGTCCTCGGACTCCTCGCCGAGCACCTCACGGGCCCGGGCGGCGGCCATCCGGTAGTGGTCGATGGCGATCCGCCGGGCGACGGTGAACAGCCAGGGCCGGCTCCGCTCCGGCCCGGCCGCCAGCGCCTCCGGGTGTTGCCAGGCGCGCAGCAGGGTCTCCTGGAGGATGTCCTCGGCCTTGCCGCGGTCACCACCGGTCGCCCGCATCAGGGCGCGGACCAGGTAGCCGCCGTGCAGGCGGTGGATCTCGGCGAGCGTGTCCGGGTCGAGGGTCGGACGGTCCGCCGACGGCTCGGCGGCGGTCCCCGGGACGGCGGCGACCCCCGCGGCGGCGGCGGTGCCCGGAGCGCCGGCGGTGTCCGGAGCGCCGGCGGTGTCCGGCAGGACGGCCCGGTCCGGCGCGGCCGCCGACGCCTCGGCGGACTGCGGGGTGACGGACTGCGGGGCGGCGGACTGCGGGGTGACGGACCGGTGCACGGCGCCGGGCCGGCACGGGACGACGGACGGACGCGGGGTGCTGGGCGGCGTGGACAAGCGCTACCTCTCAGGTCGGGCAGGGGTCAGGGCGCAGACCGACCGGACTCCCCCGGTGGCCGCGACACCAGGCTGCCGAGGGCCGCCAAGAGTCCACCAACAATCCGCCAACGCCGGCCGCGGGCCCGTCCGGCCGCGGGCCCGGAGCCCGCTCAGCCTTCGGTCGGCCGCCCACCGAGCACGGCGATCAGGTCCTGGACACCGTCCTCCCCGCGCTGCTCGATCAGCACGGCGACCCAGGCGGCCAGCCGGTCGCGGTCGGCTGCGGACCAGGCCGGGGCGGAGGGGTGCTCGTCCACGAACAGCACGGCCGCCACCCGCCGCAGCCCCGGGTCCGGGTCCGGGTCCGGGGTCAGGGCCGGGAGCCCGGACCGGTCCTGACGCCGCCGCTCCCGCGGCAGCGCGCGCAGGGCGAGCCGCCGGGCGGCGGCGATCACCGTGTCCGCCGACGCCTCGGGCACCTCCAGGGCCGGCGGCCCGGGCAGGATCTCCGCGCCCTCGCCCACCAGGGCCGCGATCACCTCGCGCGGTCCCGGTCCGTCCGCTGCCATCGTCTCTCCCCCTCCCTGTCCCGCCTCGGGACCCACGCGGATCCTCCCCGGTGCCCCCGACCGGCCGGCACCGTCGGAGCGACGCTACCGAGCGGCCGCCGGATTCAGCAGTCGTTTTCCGGGCGGCCCGTCGCACAACGGACGGCCGGTCCGACGGTCACCCGCCGGACCGGCCGCCCCGGGGCCCCGGCTAGAACGTCGTCCAGTCGTCGTTGTCGGGCGTGTTGAGCGTCCGGATCCGCTCGCCGACGCGGTCGTCGAAGGTGTCGGTCCCGATCTTGAACTTCTCCCGGTTCGGCTTCAGGCCGTAGAGCACGACCGTCTCGCGGCTCTGGCCGCTGAGCGACAGGCTGACGCAGCGCCCGGGCTCGACCACCACGGTCGCCATGTCGCCCCGCTTCGGGAACACCGCGTACGAGGGGTAGGTGCCGTGCGAGCAGAGCACGAAGTTCCCGGCCGGGATCCCGGTGTCGGTACCGGAGCCCGGCTTTCCGGGGCGGCCCGGCTGGGCGTCCCCGGCGTGCGCGGCGGTGGCACCGGTGAGGCCGACGAGGCCGGCGGCCAGCAGCAGGCCGGCCGCGCGGGCGGCGCGGGTCGTGGTGGTGCGCATGAGGTCCTCCAACTGGGTCATCGAGCGCCGAGCGCGCTCTGTCCCCTCAACGGGCCCTCCTCCGGCGGCGGTTCACCGCGCCAGGGTGCTGCCGCGGCCCGCCGCCGCGATCCACCGGCACCGGCCGCCGGATGAACCCGGAAGCCCGGGAGGCCGTACTCCTGGCTGGACGGGCCGGCACGCGGACCGGGAAGCGGGAGGACACGGGATGGCCCTCGACCACATCACCCCGGGCGCGACGGCCCACCCGGACTACACCCCGGCCGTGGCGGCCCACCCCGACTACACGCCGGCCGCGGCGGCCCACCCCGACTACACCCCGGCCGCCTGGCCCGCCCCCGTCCCCGTCACGGCCCGGCGGCCGCTGGACCCCCTGGGCACCCGGCTGATCCCGCCCGCCGAACGGCCGCTCTTCACCCGCGACTCCCCCGCGGCACCGTCGGCCGGCCCGACCGGCGAGCCCCCGCGGCCGCACGCGGTCCCGGCCCGCACGGCCCAACCGCTGGTGGCCGCGTCCCCGCGCCCAGCCGCCGACCGGCAGCAGCCGCGACCGCTCCGCACCCGAGCACTGCGGCTGCCGTTCACGCACGGCGGGGAGACGCGACGGCGCCGGCTGGTCGACCGGATCCGCACCCCGCTGCTCGGCTGCCACCGGATCACGGTCCTGGGCCGCCCCGCCGACACCCGGCGGGGCGGCGTCACGGTGGCGCTCGGCGCCCTGCTCGCCCGGCACCGCCCTGACCACGTGGTCGTCCTCGACCTGGCCGAACCGCACCCGGCTGCCCCCACCGCCCCCGGACGTCCGGCCCGCCCCGATGCGGGTGCGCGGGCGGGCCACTGGGCCGGCCCGCGGACCCCGGGCGAGCTCTTCGCGGCAGTCCCGGTACCGGAGGACCCGCCGGAGCGCCCGGCCGGGCGCCTGGACGTCCTCGCCGTACGGCCGGATCTGCCCTCCCCCGCCCTCGACGCCGACCGCTACCGGCAGGCGGTGGCGACGCTGAGCGGCGCCTACCCACTCGTCCTCACCGACGCCTCGGCGGCCCCGGTGGACGTGCAGCGCGCCGCGGCGGGGCTCGCCGACCAACTGGTGATCTGTGCCGACGCCTCGGCCGCCGGGGCCGCGGCCGTCTCCACCCTGCTGGACCGCCTGGCCGCCGAGGGGCACGGCGGGCTGGTCGCCGGTGCCGTCTCCGTCTTCACCCCGTGCCCGCCCGCCGCAACAGGTGCCGACCGCCCGGTGGCGGCCCGTCATCTGGCCGAGCACTTCGGCACCCGCTGCCGCGGCGTCATCGTCCTTCCCCCCGACGCCCCCGCCGGCCCCCGCACCCGCGCCGCCCACCTCGACCTGGCCGCGCTGATCGGCGACGCCCTGCCCGGCGGGCACCACCCCACGCCCGCCGGCCCGTGACCCCACCGCGCCGCACGGCCCTCCGGCCCCCGGCCGGCCACGCCCACACGTCGGTCGGCGCGCCATTCCCCCCGAGCCCAGCGACGCCCCGCCCGGCGGCCACCCCACGCCCACCGACCCGTGACCCCACCGCGCCGCACGGCCCTCCGGCCCCCGGCCGGCCACGCCCACAATCGATCACCCCGAGCCGCCCGAGCCGCCCGTGCCGGAACACGGGCGAGGACCGGAACGGGATACCCGCCATCGCCGTGGCAGCCATCGCCCGCTCGTGGGGAAGCCGGATCGCCCCGCCGGGGCGGCATCGGCGCGGGAGCGGCACGGTGCGAGGCAGATGCGCGTCGGGCGGACGTCCCCGGGCGCCCGGCCCGGGGACGTCCGCCAGCGGTGATCACCGGGCCGGGCCCGGGAGGTACGAGGGCGACCACCTGCCTGGCGCCGCCGAGGGCGCCTGGGGTTCAAAGTGCCGTGCGCTCGCCAGCCGCCTCCTAAGGCGTGTCTGACAAATGATCACCTGACTGGTTCACGGAGCCAGAGGATCAGGGAGGCCAGGATGATTCCAGCTCG
Organism: Kitasatospora sp. NPDC127111; assembly: GCF_042677465.1. Taxonomy (NCBI): domain Bacteria; kingdom Bacillati; phylum Actinomycetota; class Actinomycetes; order Kitasatosporales; family Streptomycetaceae; genus Kitasatospora; species Kitasatospora sp. NPDC127111. Next base: position 37,587 of record NZ_JBHXTG010000062.1, on the reverse strand, counting down.
GTAGCGGTCGGCGAGATTGTCGAAGCGGGTCGCGATCGCGCGGAACTGCTTGAGGCGGGCAAAGCATCGTTCGACCACGTTGCGGTCGCGGTAGATCTCCTTGCCGAAGGCAGGTGGACGGCCTCCCAGGCGTCCACGCCGTCGGCGGTTGGCCTCCTGGTCGCGGCGCTCGGGGATCGTGGCGGCGAGGCCCCGGCGCCGCAGCAGGTGACGGATCGCCCGGCTGGAGTAGGCCTTGTCGCCCAGCACCCGCTCCGGTGTCGTGCGCGGGCGGCCCGTGGCGGAGCGCGGGACGCGGATCCCGTCGAGGACCTGGCCGAACGCGGTGGCGTCGTTGATGTTGCCCGGGGTGAGCACGATCGACAGGGGCAGGCCACGGCCGTCGACGGCGAGGTGGACCTTGGTGGTCAGTCCGCCGCGGGACCGGCCGAGGGCCTGGCGCGCCTGCGAGCGGCCCGGATCTTCCAGTTCGTCCCCGTCTGCGGCCCCTTTTTGCGAGCGCCGGCGGCGTGCTGGTGGGCCCGGTTGATCGTGGAGTCGACCGGCGACGGCCCACTCGCCCCGGCCCACCGCGTCGTCGCGGACGACCCGGACGTGTTCCAGCAGCGTCGCCCACGTGCCGTCCGCCTCCCAGCGGGCGAACCGCTCGTAGACGGTCTGCCACGGCCCGTACCGCTCCAGGAGATCGCGCCACGGCGCCCCGGTCCGCAGCCGCCACAGCACGCCGTTGACCACCTGCCGGTGATCACGCCACGGACGGCCACGCCCGTCCACCTGCGGCAACAAGGGCTCTATCCGCTCCCACGCCGCGTCCGTCAACTCGCCTCGCTGCCACAAGATCAATTATCAGACGGACCCTGGGATCCCCGGGTCGAGCGTCCTTGTCAGTGGCCGCGCCTACGGTTCCCCCATGCGTGTTCAACGGCCGTCGCACCCGAAGGGACCTCCGATGAGCGAGGCAGGAGACGTACGGGAGGCGTGGGTCCGGGTGACCACATGGCTCGAGCGGAACAACCCCCGGGTCTTCGCCGCCCTCGGCGGTCCGGGGAGCCAGGAGGCCATCGACCGGGCCGAACTGCGCATGGACCTGGAGCTGCCGGCGCAGGTGCGGCAGTGGCTCCTGGCGAACGACGTGGATGCCGACGAGCGCACCGATCTCCAGCAGTGCCTGGTGCGGCGGGGGTGCGACGTGCCAGTTCCCGGTGGGCACCTCCTGCTCGGCCTGGGGGACATCCAGCGGGTCTACCTCCACCGGCTGGCCGTGGAGCGGATGGAACCGTCCGAAGACCCCGACTGCGTGTTCTGGCGCCAGGAGTGGCTGCCGATCGCCGCCGAGCGCGACGGCCTCTACGGGACGTTCCTGGACACGGCCGAGGGGACGATCGGAACGTGGGCCGAGGCGTGCGCACCCAACGAAGGCGTGTACGCCTCGCTGTCTGCCTTCTTCCAGCAGGCGGCGGACCTGCTGGAAGGAGTCTCCACCGGGGACTGGAGCGGCCCCGGCGCGCCCGCCCGGCCCCGTGCGCTCGATGAGCCCCGGCCGGAGGACGAGGCGGTACGACGCTGGGCCCGCGCCCACGGCATGGTCGTGAACGACCGCGGGCGGGTCCCCTCGAGCATCCGCGAGGCGTACGAGGTCTCACGGAGGTGACCACCGGATCCGGCCGAAGTCAACGGCCGTCGGCACGGCCGTGATGGCGACGGTGGCGCCCAGCCCGACGATGGCCGGGGCCCTCCCGCAAGCCCGGGGCCTCGCCGCCACGATCCCCGAGCGCCGCGACCAGGAGGCCAACCGCCGACGGCGTGGACGCCTGGGAGGCCGTCCACCTGCCTTCGGCAAGGAGATCTACCGCGACCGCAACGTGGTCGAACGATGCTTTGCCCGCCTCAAGCAGTTCCGCGCGATCGCGACCCGCTTCGACAATCTCGCCGACCGCTACCGCGCCGGAATCATCCTGGCCTCCCTGATCCTCTAGTGGTGCCCGACCGCGTGAGGACGCCGGCGCGAGGCCTGGCGTGCGCGGCCGTCAGGGGCGGGGGCTCGCCGGGGCCTCCGGGGTCCGCCTCGTGGCCGGGGTCCAGTCGCGGGCGCGGCCGCGGGAGCCGACGACGGCGGCCAGGGCGACCAGGGCGGTCACGGCGAGGGCGCCGAGGGCCACCAGGACGGCCTGCCGGGGAGCGGCCGAGACCGGGCGGGCGGCGGGCACCGCCGGGACGGACGCGGCGGTGGGCGAGGGTACGGGCCGGTCCTCGGCGAGGAGGGCGGTGACGGCGGACACCGGGTCGACGGTGCCGTGGCCGAGCTGCGGGTCCGGAACGGTGCCGACGGGGCGGTAGGCGGTGGTTTCCAGACGGTCCACCAGTTGGTTCACGGTCAGCGTGGGCCGGTAGCCGAGGACCAGGGCGGCCGTGCCCGCCACGAAGGCGGTGGCGTAGCTGGACCCGGTGGCGGTGTAGTAGCCGCCGGCGGCCGGACCGGTGCTCATCACCGCCGCCCCGGGGGCGGCCAGGTCCACCCGGCCGCCCACCGCCGTGCCGTCCTCGGGCGGCGCGCCGCCGGGGGCGAGGTCCCGGACCGCCAGGACCTCGGGGTAGGCGGCCGGGAAGACCGGCTCCGGCTTCGCCGTTCCGTCCTGGTCGGCGGGCGGCGCGTCCGGGGCGGCCGGGGCGACGACCAGGGCGCCCCGGCCACGGGCCTGGCGCACCGCGGCGGCGAGCGCGTCGCTGCCCGCGGGCAGGGTCACGCCGACGTCGATCACCCGGGCACCCCGCTCGGCCGCGGCGGTGATGCCCTGGGCGAGCAGGTCGGCGGTTGTGGCTCCGGTGTCGTCGGTGACGCCGACGGCGAGGATCCGGGCGTGCGGGGCAAGACCGGAGAACCCGGTGCCCGCGCGCCGGTCGGCGGCGATAAGACCGGTCAGGAAGGTGCCGTGCCCGACGCAGTCGCGCGCCGGGTCGCCTCCCCCGGGCAGCCTGCCGGCGTACCCGAGCCGGCCGGCCAGCAGGCCCGGCCCGTCGGTCACCCCGGACCCGAGTACCGCGACCGTGACGCCGTCGCCCTGGGTCAGCGGCCAGACCCGGTCCGGTCGCAGGAAGGTCTGCGGCCACGGGGTGAGCCGGGTGCCCCTGGCCGAGGGCGGCAGGCAGCCGGCCGGCCTCCCGGCCGGGTCGCGGCGCAGTTGGGTGACGCCCGGCAGCGCGTCCCCGGGTGTCCCCTGAGTGCCCGGCGCACCCGACGCACCCGACGCAACCGGCGCACCCGGCGCGCCCGGCACCGCGGACGCGCCCGGTGCCGCCGGCACCGCGGGCCCGGCGGCCCGTGCCGCGCCGGCCGGCAGCAGCAGCGCACCCGCCAGCAGGCCCGCCGCGACCGGCGCCGCGACCACCCGCCGCCCGGCCCGAACCGCCGTCCCCGGAGCAGGCCCCACCCCGGGCCTCGCGCCGGGCCCCACCCCGGGCCCCGCCCCGGGCCTCGCGCCGGGCCTCATACCGGGCTGCCGATCCGCTCGGCCGGGACGTCCTGCGGCAGCAGCAGGCTCAGTTCGGCCAGGTCGGCCACGTCAAGGCGGGCCAGCCGGCCCGCCTGACGGGTGATCATCGCCTCCAGGACCTGCCGGGCGAACCGCCCGTTCCCGAAGCTGCGGTCGCGCGGAACGGACCCGAAGAGGCCGCCCAGCACCGCCACGGTCTCCGGGGAGCAGCTGTAGCCGGCCGACTCGGCCTGCCGCCGGACGATGGTGACCAGTTCCTCGTCCGAGTAGTGGTCGAAGGCGATCTCCCGGGTGAAGCGGGAAGCCAGTCCGGGGTTGGAGGCCAGGAAGCCGCGCATCTCCTCCTGGTAGCCCGCGACGATCACCACCACCTCGTCGCGGTGGTCCTCCATCAGCTTCATCAGGGTGTCCACCGCCTCCTGCCCGAAGTCGCCGCCGGTGCCGTGGCGCGGCGTCAGGGTGTACGCCTCGTCGATGAAGAGCACCCCGCCGCGGGCGCGTTCGAAGGCGTCCCGGGTCAGCTGCGCGGTGTGACCGATGTACCGGCCGACCAGGTCGGCGCGGGCGGTCTCGACCAGCTGGCCGCTCGGCAGCACACCCAGTTCGGCGAGCAGTTCGCCGTAGAGCCGGGCCACCGTGGTCTTGCCGGTGCCGGGCGGCCCGGCGAACACCAGGTGGTGGCTGATGACGGCGGCGGGCAGCCCGGCCTCGACCCGGCGGCGGGTCTGCCGGGTGAGGTTGACGAGGTCCTCCACCTGCTGCTTCGCCGCGCCGAGGCCGACCATCGCCCGCAGCCGGTCGAGCAGCCCCGGCTCCTCGGCTTCCGCGCCGCCCGCGGTGGCCCGCGCCGCCGCGGCGGCGGCCTGCTCGTCCACGTCGGCGGGGACCAGCACCGCCAGGTCGGCGTTGTCGAGGTCCTCCAGCTCGGCGAGCCGGGAGGCCTGGCGGTCGACCATCTCCTCGAACACCTTGCGGGCGGCCCGACCGTTGCCGAAGTCCGCGCCCCTGGGCATCCGTTCGAAGTGCTGGGCGATCGCTGCCCGGGTGCCCTCGGCGAGCTGGTAACCGTGCCCGGCGGCCGCGTGCTCGACGATCGTGGTGAGTTCGTCGACGCTGTAGTTCGCGAACTCGACGGTCCGGCTGAACCGGGAGGCGAGGCCCGGGTTGGAGGCCAGGAAGGAACGGATCTCGCCCTCGTAGCCGGCCACGATCACCACCAGGTCGTCGCGGTGGTCCTCCATCAGCTTGACCAGGGTGTCGATCGCCTCGCGGCCGAAGTCGGGGCCGCTCCCGCCGGATCCCGCCGACAGGGTGTAGGCCTCGTCGACGAAGAGCACGCCGCCGAGCGCCTCCCGCACCACCTCGGTGGTCTTCAGCGCCGTGCCGCCGATGACCGAGGCGACCAGGTCCGCCCTGGCCACCTCGACCAGGTGACCGCTGCGCAGCACACCGAGCTCGGCCAGGATCGCGCCGTAGAGCCGGGCCACCGTGGTCTTGCCGGTGCCGGGCGGCCCGGCGAACACCAGGTGCCGGCTCATCGGCAGCGCCGGCAGCCCGGCCTGCTCGCGGCGCCGGGCCAGCTTGTTCAGGTTGACCAGGGTGGCGACCTGCTCCTTGACCCCCTCCAGGCCGACCAGCGTCCGCAGCACCGCCTGCGGGCCCTGCGACGCCGGAGCCGGCCGGGCCCCGCCTCCCTCGCCCCGTCCCGCCGCACCGGGGGCCGCGCCGGGGGCCGCGCCGGCCCCGCCCTCCGCGTCCGGGCCCGGCCCGGCGGTGGCCGTGCCGTGCGCGTCCGCCGAGCGGTTGTCGCGGCTCTCCAGGTTCTCCACCGACAGCCGTTCGGCGGGCTCGCTCTGGCGCAGGCCGGCGCCCTGGTTCTCGGCGACCACGCAGTCGGTGAGCCGGACCGGCTCGGCGGACTCCGAACGGACGCCGTCCACCGCGTTGCCGGTCAGCCGGCACCCCGTCAGGGTGGCCCGGGAGCCGGGCAGCAGGTGCAGCCCGTGGCGCCGGTTGGCGCGCAGCCGGCACCGGGTCGCGGTCAGCTCCCCGCCGCGCTCCACGCTGACGCCGTCGTACGCGTTGTCCGCGGTCTCGACCTCGCGCAGGGTGGCGACGCCCTCCGCGCCGACCGAGATCCCGCTCGCCCGGCTTCCGCGCACGGCACCGCCGCCGAGGTAGGCGTTGGCGCCGTCGGAGATCCGCACGCCCGACTTCCCCGCGTCCAGCACGGTCGCCTCCTCGAGGCGGCCGCGGCCGTCCCGGTGCACCTCGACGCCGTTCCCGGCCGCGCCGGACACGATGATCCGGCGCAGCAGCGGGTTGGCCCCGTCGCCGACGACGACGCCGTTGCCGGCCGCGTCGCGCACCTCCAGCCGGTCGAACTCGGCGACGCTCTCGGCGGTCAGCTCCACCCCGTCGGACTCGCCGTCGCGCACCACGGCCCGGAGCAGGGTCGGGCCGGACGACTCGCCGACGAAGATGCCGGCCCGGGCGGCGGAGGTGACCTCGAAGTCCTCGAAGGTGCCGCGGGAGCGGCCGGCGACGTGCAGGCCGTGGCCCTGGGTGCGGACGGCCCGGCAGCGCCGCAGCAGCGGGTCGGTGCCGTTGGCGAGGACGAACCCGTGGCCGCGCACGGCGGTGACGGTGCACTCCTCCAGCACCACCCGGGCGGTGGAGCCGAGGAAGACGCCCTGCGCGCTGTCCCGGACCTCGGTCCGCACCAGCCGGGTGGTGCTCTGCTCCTCCAGCGCCACGGCCGGCTTGTCGGTGGCGGAGATCTCGCAGTCCTCGATCACCCCGCGGGCCTCGCCGTTGGCGCAGACGCCGTTGCCGCGGGCGTCGCGCAGCACGCAGCGCCGTACGACGGGGTTGGAGCGCTCGCCGATCACCAGGGCGGAGGTGCCCAGGTGCTCGATCACGCTGTCCTCGACCACGCTGGTGCCCTCGGAGGTCTCCACCAGGCCGGCGCCGGCCGGGTTGGTCACCCGGCTGCCGCGCATCGCCAGCGACCCCTGCCGGCGGGTCAGCACGGCTGTCCACGCGTTGCCGATCACCTCGCAGTCCTGCAGCGCCAGTTGGCCCTGCGGCACGTCCACGGCGGGCAGGTCGTCGTCCTGTCCCTGGAGCACCAGACCGGTCAGCTGGACGGCCTCGGCGAGGACCTGGACCACCGAGCCGCGCCGGGGGCTGATCCGCACGCTCCCCCGGACGTCCTCGGCCGCGATGGTCACCATCTTGGTGACCACCAGGTTCTCGTCGTAGCGGCCGGGGCGCACCGAGATCACGGCTCCGCTGCGGGCGGCCTGGAGGGCGTCTCCGATCGTGCGGTAGGAGCCGGACTCCCGCTGCTCCGCGCAGACCGTCAGCACCGGGCGCGACATGCCAGGGGTTCCCTTCGTCGGGGTGGGTGGGGGGCTCGTGGGGGGGTGGGCTCGGGTAGGGCGGGGTGGCGGCCCCGGCGGGGCCGGATCAGGTCGTACAGGTGGCCTTGATCGCGCTCGCGGCGTGGTGGTCGTACGTCTTGGTGCCGCCCTTCCAGTCCAGGCCGCGGGTGTGCAACGTGACGGAGAGCGGGCCCTGGTAGGAGTACGTCGTCGCCTGGCTCACCCAGCGGCCGCGGTTGGCGGTCTGGTCGATGGAGAAGGACCAGGAGGAGCCGCCGCTCCGGACGGTGTAGAGCGTGGGGTGGCCGCCGACCCTCTTCACGTCGTCGTCGGCCGGGATGTAGACCGCCAGCGTGCAGTTCTTGACGTTGGCCGGGCTGAAGGTCCACACCACGGAGTTGCCGTCGTCCTTGTTCGCGTCGCCGGACATCGGCACCGAGGTGTACGTCCCGTTGCAACCGTCGCCGCTCCAGCCGCCGGAACTGCTCCTCCAGCCGGAGACGCCCTGGTCGAACCAGCCGTTCTGGGCGTACGACGACACGCTCTTGCTGCCCCCGCAGTACGGGCCGACGACCGCGACCACCGGGGCGGGGGCGGGTGGCGGGGAGGCCACGGGCGGCTTGGGCGCGGGCGGTTGCGGGGCGGGCTGCTGGACTGCCCCGGGGGCGGGCTGTGGCGCGGCTCCGCCCGCGGTGCCGCCGGAGGCGGTGCCTCCGGACGCGCTGCCGCCCGCTCCGCCCCCGGAGGCGGCGCTCCCGGGCGCGGGGGCCGCGGCACCGGCCGTGGGGTTGGCGGCCCCGCCGGAACGGGGAGCGCCGCCGGCGGACCGGCCCGTGCCGCCCTCGCCCGTACCGCCCTCGCCCGTGCCGGCCGCGGGTGCGGCGGGCGGTTGCCCGTCCGGACCGGGAGCGGGCGAACCGGATTCGCCCGCCGCGGGGGCGCCGGGGGTCGGCTCGGCCGGCGCCGGGGTGCCGGCGGTGCCGCCGTGCTGGTCGAAACCGGGGACGAAGCCGTTGCCGCCGTCGCCGCCCTCCGGGCCGTACCCGGGCGGAGCGTCCGCCTGGGCCGGTCCGTGCTTCGGCTCGGACCCGCCGAGCCGGGTGGCCACCACCGATCCACCGACCAGGACCAGCCCGACGGCGACCGCGGCCGCGACCATCGGCCGGGACACCCGGCCCGGGCGCGGACCCGCCGTCCCGGCCTCCCCGTCCGGACCGGGGTCGGCCGGGGCACTGCCGGCCACCGCCCCGGCCGGAACGGCCGCCCCGGCCACCGGCGGCTCGGCCCCGGCAGCGGTCGTGGTGGTGGGCGGCGCGGGTACGACGGTCGCGGCACCCCCGGTGACACCGGCGGCCTCGCCGTTCGCCACCCCGCTCACGGCTCCGGCCGCGGCCGCCGGACTCCCCGGTGCGGGAACGGAGTTCTCCGCCTCCGGCTCGGCCGCCACCGCCCAGTTCACCGCGGGGAGCCGGAACCCGGGTGTCCCCCGCTCCCCCGCACCGCGCTTCTGCTCGCCCACCGTCATCCCCTGCGCTCGGCTCGACAACACTCCTGTGGGGAGGTACGGACGGTGCGGCCACCGGGGTTCAGCCGCCCGCTGACGAGCCGACCGTCCAGACCGGGGCCTCCGCCGTCCGCGGCGGGGTGAGGATGAACCGCACCGCCCGCTCCAGCACTTCGGCGTCCGGCGGGGTCGGCGGGGCGTCCAGCCGGGAGCGGACATGACCGAGCAGACCGGGCTCCGGGGCCAGGCCGTACTCGTCGAGGTAGTACGTGACGGTGTCGGTCCAGATCCACCGCCCGTCGGTCCGGAACCCCATCGGCACCGAGGCGCGGCGCGCCGGGTCCACCACGTCGTCCATCAGCATGGGGGTCAGCAGCACGGGCGCCCCCGCGCGCAGGTAGCGGGCGACGGCCTCGCGTTCGGCGCCCGCCGCGATCCGCGGACGGTCCGGCGCGAACGCCGGCCCCGACACCGGATCCACGACGTCGAACACCGCCGCCAGCTCGAAGCCGTCCCCAACGGTCTCGGTCATGCCTGTACTCCTCACAGCTCACCGGCCTTCGCTTCCTCCCACGGGCCGCCGGCGGCCGCGGGTTCACCGGCCGGCCCGTCGGGTGCGTCTGACGGCCCGTCCGGGAGTGCCCCCAGGTCGATCCGGAAGCGGGCGGGATCGGCCGGACGGGTCCGGTCGGCCGGCGCCACCGCGTCCCGTCGGCCGAGCCAGGCGCGCAGGCGTTCCGGGGCCGGGCGGACGGCGCCGACCTCGTGCAGCAGCACCCGGGCCGGTCGCCCGGCGTCCGCGTCCCCCGGTTCCACGCCCACCACCTCGAAGCTGCTCCCCGGGGCGAACACCACGGTCGGCTGCTCGCCGGCGCCGCCGAACGCCGAGGTGCGGCGCCCGCCGACGGACCAGATCGCGAACTCGATCCCGACGTCCTCCCCGAAGTCGGCTCCCACCGCGGCGACACCGTTCACCGGGGCCGGTTCGGTGAGCACCGTGCCGGGCTCGTAACGGGCCGGGTCCGACCGGCCCGCCGGGGCGGCGACCAGCACCCCGCCGTAGTGGCTGGGCAGCCGGCGGAGCCCGGCGGCGAGGCAGCGCAGGTACGCGGCGGGCGCGCCCGGCAGGCCGGCGCGGGCCGCCGCGGTGAGCTCGGCCCGCCCGAACGGGAGGCCGGCGTCGGCGTGGTACAGCAGCACGGCGACCAGTTCCGGCCGCGGGTCGTCGCCCTCCGCGACCGAACGCAGGCCGGGCAGCCGGGTGACCGCGTCGTCGGCGCGACTGGCCCATCGCTGGTACGCCGGGCCGAGCAGGGCCGGCAGCGCCGCCCGGTCCTCGGCCGGGGTGGCGGGTGCGGCCCCGTCCGGCAGGGGCGCGGGGGCTTCGGGAAGAGGCCCGGGGCCGGGGCCCGTCGCCCGGTCCGCCGTCGGTCCGGGGGCGGGGAGGGCCGCGACCGCAACGGTCCCGACGGGCTCGGGCGGCCCGGCCGCGGCCGTCGGCTCCGGCTCCGGCTCGGGCTCGGCGGCCCGCTCGGGCTCGGCGGCCCGCTCGGGCTCGGGGGCCGGCTCGGGCTCAGGGGCCTCGGCGGGCAGCCCGCCAGGCTGCGGGTGAGCGGCCCCGACGGGCAGCGCGGCCGGATCCGGTCCGGCCGGATCGGCCCGGCGGACGCCTTCCGGCGCCGGCGCCGTACCCGCGGCCGGGCTGTCGGTGCCGGACCCCGACGGTCCGGTGCCCGGCGGCACCGGCGTCGGCACGGTGGCCACCGACGGTGCGGCAGCCGTCGTGGCGGCACCGCCCGTCGTGGCCACCGCGGCCGGCCCGGGAGCGACGGCAGCCGGGGCGAGCGGCCGCCCCGGCTCCGGCCGGAGGGGCGGGAGGGCCGGCGCGTCCCCGGCCCTGGCGGACGGCTCGGGCATCCGCTCGGCCACCGGCCCCGGCACGAACCGCGGACCGGCCACGGCAGCCGGCACCACGGCTCCGGGAACGAACCCCGGCACCACGGCTCCGGGAACGAACCCCGGCACCACGGCTCCGGGAACGAACCCCGGCACCACGGGTCCGGGAACGGGCCCCGGCGCAGCCGGCGCGGGCCCGACCGCCCCCTCCGGGCCCAGCCAGTCGAGGCCGTGGATCCGCGCGCAGAACCGCCCGACCGCGTCCGACGCGACGTCCGGCGCCCCCGCCCTCACCAGCCCGAGTCCGGCCGGTACGACGGGCGCCGTGCCCGGCGGCACCGGGCCGAGCGGCACCGGGCCGAGCGGGGGGAGACCGGCGAGCACGCCGCCGAGCTGTGCCCAGACGTCCTCGGTCACCGTCCGGCCGGCGGCGCCGACCACCAGGACGGGCTGCCGGGGGTCGGGGCGGCGCAGCCGGGGGCCCCGGTCCGCCGTGCCCTCCGGGTGCAGCCAGAGGCCGGCCGCGACGGGCTCCAGCTCCCAGCCGGGGAAGGCCGGGTAGCGCACCGGGCCGTCGCCCTCCGGGGCGCCCGGCCGGGTGCGCCGGCCGATGGCGGTCACCGTCCGGCCGACCGGGCAGGCGGACAGTTCGGTGAGGTACGGCTCCCAGCCCGGCGCGCCGTCCGCGGTCACGTGCACGGTGCGGTGGCCGGAGCCGTCGGCGATCGGGAGGCCGACGGCCGCCCGCACCTCGCGGCCGAGCGAGGACGCCAGCACCGCGGCGAGTTCGATCAGGTCGACCGGCGCTCCCCAGGGGAGGCTGAGCAACGGCCGGGCGTCACCGACCGTGTCCAGCAGCAGGGCGGCGGCGTTCGCCAGTTGGACGGCGGTGGGCAGCCGCCCGTCGGGCTCGCCGAGCACGAGCAGCAGGGTGGTGCCGGGGGCAGCGGCCCGGTCGAGGAGGGCCGGCCGGGTGGGCGGGGCGGCGGCGGTCACCCAGAAAGCGCCGCCGGGCAGCGGCGTGATCGTCGCGGCGGCCGGCCACCGTTCGCCGAGTGCCTCGGCCGGCCCGGCGGCGGGCCGGCACCGCCACCAGCAGCCGCCCGGGGCGGCGAGGGTGCCGTCCTCCTCGACGGAGACCACCGAATCCGGCGCGACGACCGTCAGTCCGGTGCGCCGGGCGAGCTGTTCGGCGGGGCGGCGGCCGTCCGGGCCGGTGGCGGCCAGGCCCGAGGCGGCCAGCACCAGGGTGTCGGCGCCGCGGCCGGCCGCGCTCCGGACCAGCTCGTCCAGCGAGCCGAGCAGGACGGGGGCGGCGTCGGCCGCCGCGGCGAGCAGCAGCAGGGTGCCGGGCTCGGCCCGTACCGGGTCGAGGGCCGCCGCCAGTCCGGCCGCCTCCGCGCCGGGCGGGGCGATGACGAGGTGCGGGCCCACCGTGCGGAGCGTGGACCGCTCGGCGGTGGCGATTGCCGGCGGGTTCATGGGCCGGCCTCCCTTCTGGTGGTTGCGGCTGGCCGGCCGCTCGCGGGCGGATCGGGGCGAGCGCGACCGGGCCCCGGCGGACGGACGGGAAGGCGGACGGACCGGAAGGCGGACGGACCGGAAGCACCGGCCGACCCCCGGAGAGCACGCCTACCGGGACTACGGGCGGGACGGGCCCGCCGGTTCGGCCAGCCGTCCCGTCTGCACCTGCACGGTGCGCCGGCGGGTGATGTAGAGGCCTCGGCCGGCCGGGAGTTCCCGGGGCTTGAGGTTGCCGAACAGGTAACCCTCCGAGGGCGGGCAGGAGAGCAGCAGCGAGGGCGAGTTGACCTCCTGGAGCTTGCGCAGCAGCGGGTCGCCGAGGCCGCGCCCGATCCCGTTGGCGCCGCGGGCGACCACCAGGTGCAAGCCGATCTCGGCGCCCTGGGCGAGGTCCTCCAGCAGCGCGGCGAAGGGGTGGGCGCCCGAACCGGTGCCGACCAGGTCGTAGTCGTCGACCAGGATGAAGAGTTCGGGCCCCTCCCACCAGTCGCGTTGCCTGAGCCGCGCGGGCGTGATGTCGGCGGGCGGGATGCGGTTCTTCATCGCGCGCGAGGCGCCGTCCACGATCTGGCGGAGCATGTCGACCGCGACGGCGTAGCCGAGCCGGTACTCCTCCGGCACCGAGTCGTACAGGCCGCGCCGGTAGTCGACCAGCATGATCCGGGCCTCGGCGGGCGTGTACGCGGTGGTGATGGCGTCGATCACGAGCCGGAGCAGGTTGGTCTTGCCGGACTCGCTGTCGCCGACCACCAGCAGGTGCGGGCTCTCCTCGAAGTCGTGCCAGAGCGGAGCGAGTTCGGTGTCCTCCAGGCCGATCGGGACCCGCAGGCGGCCCGCGGGGGCGGGCAGCAGGCCGGCGTCCAGGCTGAGCGGCAGCATCCGCACCTCGGGGGCGCGCGGGCCGGTCCAGTGCGCGGCGACGGCGTCCACCAGGTCCGCGACGCCCTCACCGAGGTCGTCGGCGCTGCCGGAGCCGTCGATCCTGGGCAGCGCGGTGAGGAAGTGCAGCTGCTCGTCGGTGAGGCCGCGGCCGGGCACCTTGGGGACCTTCGCCGCCGCGCGCATGTTGATGACCGAGTCGACGGAGTCGCCGAGTCGCAGCTCGAACCGGGTCTGCAGCTGGTCGCGCAGACCGCCGGCGATCTCGCCCCAGCGGGTGGTCGCCACCACCAGGTGGACGCCGTAGTTGATGCCGCGCTGGGAGATCAGGGTGAGCGGCTGGACGAGGTCGCCGAACTCCTGGCGCAGCGTGTTCCACCCGTCGATCACCAGGAAGACGTCCCCGTGCGGGTCGTCGGGCAGTTCGCCGGCGGCCTTGCGGCGGCGGAAGGAGGCGACCGAGTCGATGCCGAGCTCGGCGAAGTACTTCTCCCGCCGGGTGATGATGCCGTTGATCTCGGCGACGGTGCGCAGCACCCGCTCACCGTCGTGCCGGCCGGTCACCCCGCCGACGTGCGGCAGGCCGCGCAGCGCGGAGAGCGTGCCGCCGCCGAAGTCGAGGCAGTAGAACTGCGCCTCTCGCGGGGTGTGGGTGAGGGCGAGCCCGGTGATCAGGGTCCGCAGCAGGGTGCTCTTGCCGCTCTGCGGGGCGCCGGCGATGCCGACGTGACCGCCGGCGCCGGCGAGGTCGGCGGTCAGCAGGTCGCGCAGTTGATGGAACGGGCGGTCGATCACGCCGACGGGGGTGCCGAGCGCGCCGTGCATCCGCGGGTCCGCGGTGGTCAGGCCGCGTCCGGGGTGCGGGACGAACGGCGGGAGCAGTTCGTCCAGGGTGGGCGGCACGTCGAGCGGCGGCAGCCAGACCCGGTGGGCGGGCGGGCCGGCGTCGCGCAGCCGGTCGGCGGCGACCTCCAGCAGGGTGCCGGCGGCCGCCTCCTCCCCCGGCTCCGCGACCGGTGCCGGCGGCCGGCGCGGCGTCAGGTACTCGGTGCCGTAGCCGACCACCTGGCCGGCCAGCGCGGCCTGCCGCGCGGCGCGGCGCTTGGGCCGGTACGGGCCGGAGACGTACGCGGCCTTGAACCGGCTGAGGGTGGAGATGTCGCTGCGCAGGAAGCCGTTGCCCGGCTGGGAGGGCAGCTGGTAGGCGTCGGGCACGCCGAGGACGCCGCGGCTCTCCATCGCGGAGAAGGTGCGCAGGCCGATCCGGTAGGACAGGTGGGACTCCAGCGCGCTCATCCGGCCCTCGTCCAGCCGCTGCGAGGCCAGCAGCAGGTGCACGCCGAGCGAGCGGCCGAGCCGGCCGATCATCACGAACAGCTCGATGAAGTCCCGGTGGGCGCTGAGCAGTTCGCTGAACTCGTCGACCACCAGGAAGAGGGTCGGCAGCGGTCGCAGCGGCGTCCCGGCGGCCCGCGCGGTCTCGTACTCCAGCAGCGAGGCGTGGCCGGACTCGCGCAGCACCTCCTGGCGGCGCACGAGTTCGCCGTGCAGGGCGTCGCGCATCCGGTCCACCAGCGCCGCCTCGTCGGCGAGGTTGGTGATCACGGCCGAGGTGTGCGGCAGGGTGTCCAGGCCGAGGAAGGTCGCGCCGCCCTTGAAGTCGACCAGCACGAAGTTCAGCACCTCGGAGGAGTGCGTCATGGCCAGGGCCAGCACCAGCGTCCGCAGCAGCTCGGACTTGCCGGAGCCGGTCGCACCGATCAGCATGCCGTGTGGCCCCATGCCGCCCTGCGCGGACTCCTTGAGGTCGAGGTCCACCGGCCGCCCGTCCGGGCCGAGGCCGAGCGGCACCCGCAGCCGCTTCGGGATGCCGCGCTGCGCCCAGAGCGCCTCCACGTCCAGGGCGTGCAGGTCGGGGATGCCGAGCAGAGCGGTCAGGTCGAAGTCGGTGGCGAGCGGCTCGGCGACGTCCACGGTGTCGGCGATCCGGTAGCGGGCCAGCCGGGCGGCGAGCCTGGTCGCGCCGGGCACGGCCAGCGCGTCGGGGCGGCCGAGGTCGGTGTCGACGTCCTTGCGGTTGCGGTCCGCGCCGACCATGGCCAGCCGGCCGCCGTCGATCCGCAGGCGCAGGGTGGTCCGGGCCGGGCGCCACTCCAGGTCGCCGGTGAGGTCGATCAGCACGGTGTTGCGGTAGCCGGCGAGCGCGGCGCGGCTCCCGGAGTGGGCGCCCGGGCCGTCGAGCACCAGGACGGTGAACGGTTCGTCGCGGCTGGGCGCGGCGTCCGGCTCGTAGCCGGGGCGGCCGGTGAACTCCTCGCCGAGCAGCTGCTCCACCTCGACCAGGCTGCCCGCCACCAGCCGGACCGGGCCGGCCCCGTCGGTGTCGGTGGGGTGGAGCGCGTGCGGCAGCCACTTCGCCCACTCCCACTGGGCCCGCCGCCGCGGCTCGGCGACGATCGCGATCCGCAGCTCGTCCGGCCCGTGCACCACGGCCAGTTGGGCGAGCAGCGCCCGCACGAGGGCCCGTGCGGCGTCCGGGTCGTCGGCGCGCAGCAGTAGCCGGGCGAAGCCGCGCAGGTGGATCGCCATCGGCTGGTCGGCGAGCGTCCCGTAGGCGTGGATGAAGCGCCGCAGCGCGTGCGCGCAGAGCGGTTCCAGGTCCTCGACCGGTTTGGTGGCCAGCGGGGCGAGCGGCGTGGCGAGGCGCTGCGCGCCGAGACCGATCCGGACGTCGCTGAAGTCCGGGTGGGCGGAGCGTCGTTCCCAGAGCCGGGTGGTGCCCACCAGCGACCAGAGTTCGTCGGGCGCCGGGTGCCGCCAGGCGAGGGCCTGCCGCTGCGCGTCGACCGAACGCCGCACCTGCCGTCGCACCTGCGACAGGTAGCGCAGGTAGTCGCGCCGCTCGGCCCGCAGTTGCCGCTTGCGGTCGCTGGAGCCGCGGATCAGCTGGGTGACCAGCATGCCGACCGCCGACAGCGCCATCATGCCGACCGCCACGTAGCCGAGCGCACCGCCGCCCTCGGTGCCGCCCGGGTGCAGGAACATGAAGACCATGGACAGCGAGCCGAGCGCCATCGGCATCATGCTGATGACGCTCGCCATCCCGCTCTGCTTCTCCGGCAGGCTCGGCGGCTCCTGCAACTGCACCTCGCCGTCGGGCATCTCGGGCCCCGGGCGCCGAGGTGTCCGGTTGATCAGCACCACACTCACGTCGGGGCTCTCCTCACTGCCGCTGCCGTCCCCCCTGGTTGACGGACCGCGCACCGCCGCGGGTTCAGCGGGCCGCTGAACGCCCGGCACCGCACCGCCCGTTCGACAGGACGAGAGGCATCGCGAACGGACCGCGGACCGGAGGAGTGGCGTGAGCAGCAGTGTGGTGGCAGGACTGTGCCGATTGAGGTTCCACGTGCCGGGGGCGGTCCTCGACCTCGCCGTCCCGGCCGACGTACCGCTCGCCGACCTGCTGCCGGCCGTCCTCGGCCACGCGGGCGCCGGCCTGGCCGAGGAGGGCCTGGAGCACGGCGGCTGGGTGCTCCAGCGGCTCGGCGAGGAGCCGCTGGACGAGGAGCGGAGCGCCGAGGCGCTGGAGCTGCGGGACGGCGACGCGCTCCACCTGCGGCCACGCCACGAGGCCCTGCCGCCGGTGCACTTCGACGACCTGGTGGACGGCGTCGCCACCGGCATGAACGAGCGCGGCGACGGCTGGCGCCCCGACCTCACCCGCCGGCTCGCCCTGGCGGTCGCCCTGCTGGCGCTCGCCGGCGGCTGGCTGCTGCTCGCCCTCCCCGGCCCCGCCGGGCCGCGGATGGCGGCCTCCGCCGCCACCACCGTCCTGCTGCTGCTCGGCGCCCTCAGCGCCTCCCGGGCCATGGCCGACGCCGGGGCCGGCGCCGCCCTCGGCGCCGCCGCCGTCCCCTACCTGGGCCTGGCCGCGCTGCTGCTGCCCGGTGGTCCCGACGGTCCCGAGCTGCTCGGCGCCCGGATCCTGGCCGCCTCCTCGGCGGCGGCCGGCGCGGCGGTGCTGGCCCTGGCCGCGGTCGGCGCCGCCGCGCCGCTGTTCCTCGGGCTGCTGCTCGTCGGCGCGTTCGGCGTGCTGGCCGGTGTCCTGGTGCTGGCCGGGATGACGCCCGACCAGCTGGTCGCGGTGGTCGCCGTGGTCGCGGTGCTGGTCGGCTCGTTCGTCCCGTCGTTCGCCTTCCGCCTCTCCGGTCTGCGGCTTCCCGTGCTGCCGCGCAACGCGGAGGAGCTCCAGGAGAACATCGACCCCTTCCCGGCCGCCGCCGTGCTGCCGCGCAGCCTCGTCGCGGACGACTACCTGATGGCCCTCTACACCGCGATCGGCGCGATCTGCGCCGCCTGCCTGGCCGTGCTGGCCGCCGCCCCCGGCTGGGCGGGCCCGGCCCAGGCCGGCGCGCTCGGCCTGCTGCTGCTCCTGCACGGACGCTCCATCGGCAGCATCCGCCAGCGTCTCAGCCTGCTGCTGCCCGGCATCCTCGGCGCCGCCGCCCTGCTCGTCCGCCTCGCCGCCGGCGCGTCACCGACCGAGCGGCTCGCGGCCCTGCTGACCGGGCTGCTGGCCCTGGCGGTGGCCCTGCTGGTGGTCGCCTGGACCGTTCCGGGCCGCCGCCTGCTCCCCTACTGGGGTCGCCTCGCCGACATCCTCCACACCCTGAGCGCGCTCACCCTGCTGCCCCTCGCCCTCCAGGTCTGCGGCGTCTACCACACCCTCCGAGGCCTCGCGGGCTGAGCGCCCCGCCTCCCTCCGGGCCCCGGCCGCCGAAGCGGCCGGGGCCTCCTGCTGTTCGGGGGGATCAGACGCCGTCGCGGTAGTACCGGTACAACGTCAGGTAGACCTGCCACACCTGCTCGTCGGGCAGGGCGTCGATCATGTCCCGGTTCGCGCTGTTCAGTCTGCGGAGCTCCGCACGGATCTTCCCGAGGGCGGGGGTCAAGTCGGTCGTCTGGTCCGCTCCGTCCACCAGGCGCGTCCATTCGTTGTCGCTCAGCCAGGTGACCGCGGGTACCTCCAGGTCGCCCGGCCCGGCGTCGCGCAGCTGCACCACCACCTCCTGCCGGCAGCGTTCGCCGGCCCTCGTCCGGAGGTCGGCGCTGCGCCCGACCGCCTGGGCGTGCAGTTCCTCCAACCGTTTCAGGGCTGCCTGTACCTCGGCCTCCGCGCCCGTGATCTTGAATTTCAGTTCGTTGAGCTCGTTCAGGTAGGGCAGGGTCCAGCGGCCGAGTTCGATGCCGGTCATGCCGTCGATGCCGGTCAGCTGGTCCAGGCCTTCCAGGACCTTGCCGGCGTTGAGCGGATGGGACGCGTCCCTCGCGCCGGAGCTCGTGGCGCCCTCGCCGAGGTAGAGGTCGATGCCGCGACGGATCGCCTCGCGGTCCCTGGTGGTGAATTCCCCCTGGAAGTCCCTCGCTCTCCTGTCCGTGTCGTCGGTCCGCGGGTCGGTGATGAACACGCGCCCGTAGTGGTGGCCGAGATCGTCCTCGAACTTGAGGCCGCGCGTCCATCCCTTCGAAGGCTTGATGTTCGGCAGCGTCCGCTCCGACCCGACCTCGGTACGGTGCGGGCTGATGTCGATCGAGACGATCCTGATGCCGGCGAAGGCGATCTGGTCCATCACACCGCTGCGCATGCCGACCGCACCGAGGACGTTGTAGGTGTCGGAGAGGTACTTCAGGAGTGAGAGTTCCTTCCGGCGGTTGCCGACCGAAGGCCAGTTCCAGTAGCTGAGCAGGTTCGCCCCCCGGTGCCCGGCCGCTTCCGTGCCCATGGTCACCACCTCGGCCTTCCGGCCGTGCGCAACCGTCAGTTCGCCCGCCTGCTCGATGAGGGTTCTCATCCCGGTCACGCCGGTGTCGAGCGCCGGTGCGTTCGCCCCGGCGCGGGTGCTGTGCCCACTGTCGCGGTGCACGACGATGACGTAGGCCTTTTCCGGCTGGAAGCCACCCAGCTCCACCAGGTCCTTCCGGAAGGCCGCGGCTTCCTCGGGGGTGTAGTGCCCGTAGGCCCGCGCGAACTCCTTGACGAGAGCGGTCTTCACGGTCAACAGGCCACCGCCGTCGTACTCCCTGAGGCGGCTGCTCAGAATGCCCACCCCCCTGGTGAGGGCGGCTATGGGATCCTTCAGCTGCTCCCTGGCCACCCTCGGGTCGGGCGCCTGGCGCAGCACACCTCCCAACAGGTTCTGGTGAGCCGCTCCGGGGTTCCTCCTGAAGTGTCCGGCGATGTCCTCCGACGCCTTCGTCTCGTTCCGGCCTGGGGGCGGGACCGGGTCCGTCGTGTACCGCACCGTACGCCCGCTCCTGATCAGGTCGTCGTGCAGATTGACGATCATCTCGGCCTGCTTCTTGGTGCTCTCGCTGACGTTCCAGATCAGCAGTTCGGAGTCGGGGTTGGCCACCATGGCCGCCCGCATGTGGTACATGTCGCCCGAGTTCTCCGCGCGGATCACGTAGGTCTTGTCGCCCCCCGTGGCCCGGAACACGTGGTCGCCGGTGGTGACCGCCCAGACGTGGGTGTCGTCCCAGTGCCGACCGGTCGCCACCCAGGCCTCGTCCCGGCCCGCGTGCCGCCATTCGAGGGAGCCGTTCGAGCGCGTCACCGCCACCACGTCCGCCTCCCCGTGCGGGCGGGTGAACACGACCGTGGCGATGCGCCCCTCCCCCGGGGTGTTGTCCAGCCGTGACCTCAGAGCCTCGAACGCGCCCTCGCCGGTGCCGTGGTCGTACAGCAGTGGATCGATCGTCCGCTCCGGAGTCTGGACGCGAACGTCCCCCGTGCGCGCGTCCGTCCAGTAGTCCGCCGGCCGGACGATCTTCGGCACGTGTTCCGCGACCAGCGCCCACGCGCGCTCGCGCTGCGCCGACCACAGCGGGCCGGTGGACCGCGGGGTCAGGACCTGGTCGATCATGTCGGCGACGGAGCCGGCGCCGGACGAGCCCTCCCCGGCCGGGTCCTGGGGGAACTCGGGGGAGGTCTCCTCGTCCTCAAGCGCCAGGACGACCATCCGGTCATCGGTGATCGGGTCCTGCTCGGTGGCACGCGGGACCGGTGCCTCGTCGGGGCGGAGGAGTTCCTGCGCCCGCGGGGCGGAGCGGACGGTGCCGTCCTCGGTGACCGTCAGGTGGTGCCAGTCGCCGGGCCGCTCGATCAGCGGACGGCCGTCGGCCGAGTAGCCGGCCCGCGCGGCGGTCACCGCCCGGGGCTGCTCCCCGCCCGTGAGGTAGAGCAGCTCCCCGGGGGCGAAGGCCTCCGGCCGGCCGAGCCGGGCCAGGGCCGGGCTGAGCTGCCCGCCGTCGGCCTGCCGGAGGGCGAGCGCCTCGTGCAGCGCCGTCAGGGTCCGGGCGGCGAAGGACCGCGCCTCGTTCCGGCCGGAGTAGCAGGAGAGGAAGCGCAGCGGCTCGCCGCGCCACTGGCCGCCCTCGGCGAGCCGCAGCAGTGTGTCGGCCAGCTGCTCGGGCGACAGCCGCTCGCCGAGCCAGGTCGGCGCGCCGTCGTCGGCACCGTGGTAGGCGATGGTGAAGTAGCGGTCGTCGTCCGGGAGTCGGCGCAGTGCCTCCAGCACCGGCAGCGATGCCGTGGAGCCGCGCGCGGCCGGGTCGGCGAGCCAGTGCGCCCCGTTCGGGGTGCCGGCCACGGTGGTGGAGAGCGCCCGGGCGACGGCGTCGGGGACGGAGCGGACGACCACGGACTCCTCGTGGACGGCCACCGGTCCCTCGGGGACGGCGTTCCGTTCCTCGTGGCCGGCGTGCCGTTCCCCGGCGTCCTGGTGCCGCGTCGCGTCGTGCGCCGGCGCCTCGGCCACCGGATCGTGCTCCGAAGGTGCCCGCTGCGGCACCTCCCCGCGGTTCGTGGTGCCGTCACCGAACGACATCGCGCCGTCGAGCGTCCGGTCGCGGTCCAGCTGGTCGCGCTCCGCCGCCACGTACCCGTCGGGCAGGAGCCGGTGCTCCTCGCCGTGCCCCGGGAGGTAGGCCCCACGGCGCTCCGGAGGCGGCGCGGGCTCCTCGCCTTCCGGCCGTCGGAACTCCAGCCAGTGGCCGCCCTCGACCACCGCGGGCCTGCCGTCCAGGGTGTAGCCCACCTCGGAGGCGACCACGAGGTGGCCTCGCCCCTGGCCGCCGCCGGACGGCGGCACGAAGTACACCGTCCCCGTCGCGGCCATCGCGGAGGTGCCGAGGTCGCCGCGGCCGAGCTGTCTCATCACCTCGGTGACGTAGTCGTGGTCCACGGTGCCGCCCAGCCCGCAGGCGACGAACCGGAGCTGGTCGGTGCCGTTCCAGGCACCGCCCTCGTGCAGCCCGGCGAGGATGCCGACCATGTCGTCCGCGGTGATCGCGGCACCGCCCCGGACCGGCATCCCGCTCGTCGGGTCCGTGTGCACGGCGATCGTGAACACGCCCGCCTGGGACGGGAACCGCGACAGGGTCCCGGCCGGTGCCGGCCCGGACCGCTCCGAGTCCCCCAGCCACCAACCGCGCTCGGAGCCACCGAACGCGGTGAACGGCTCGCCGACCTCGCCCATGCGCGGGACCGGGTCCGTCGAGAACCACTCGAAGGGGACGCTGAGCGCCTCGTAGCTGGGGTGTTCACCCAACGTGTCGCCACGGAGGTAGTCGCTCACCGTGTGGAGGTCGGCGGACGTGTAGCGGGCCGTCTCCGGCACCCGGCCGTCGGCCTCGTCCTCGCTGTTGACGCGGTGCACCGACACCGACCCGTCGTCCTCCAGCCTGACCGTGATCGTCAGGTGCTGACCGGCCAGCTTGGGGTGGAGTGCCCGGATCTCGACGGTCTTCTCCCGTCCGTCCTCCGACATCCGCTCGGTGATCCGGCGGTCGTAGGGGAGGTCGTACGGGTGCGCGGCCCGCAGGGAGTCCGCGCTGAAGTGCCTCAGGAAGCCTTCGAACGCCTCCTCCGTGGTCATGTCGCTCGACCAGTCGTGCACCAAGGTGGTGATGCCGGCGACGTCCAGGGGCTCCGCGGTCACCCGGACGACGTCGAGGCCCGCCACCGTCTCCGGCCCGCCGATCACCCGCAGCCGGCTCGGGCCGAGGGTCACCTCGTGCTGTCCGGGGTTCACCTCGGCCGGGCCGCCCGGAAGCGGGGTGTGGCCGGGTGGGAACGACAGCGCCAGCATGGGGTGGGAGACCGGCACCTCGATCTCGAAGAGCACGTAGTTCGCGCTCCCGCCCCCGTTCGTCGTCCACTGCTCGTGGAAGGCCGGGTTGAAGGAGGTCGAGGACGGCAGCAGCTCCAGGAACTCCGTGGCGGCCCGCGCCTGAGCGCTCATCTTCACCGCGCGGTAGAGCAGCAGCGTCTCGCCCGCCCCGGTCGCGTCCGGCGGCCGGACGGTCTCCGCGTGGGCGAAGAACCGCTCCACCTGGAGCATCAGGTTGTCGAACCGCTCCCCCGTACGGTGGATGAGCATCCCGCCGGCGCCGCGCTTGCCGGTGAAGGTACCGGCTTTGATCCCGCCCATGAACTCGCGGAGCCGATGGTCGGTCATGGCTGCGGTGAGGTGCCGCTGTGCCAGGTCGACCCCCGCGGCCACCTGTGCGGCGGTCGGCGGGTCGCCGAAGACGACGGCCTCCGGCAGCTCCTCCATCTGGTCCCCGGTCCTCGCGGCCGCGTAGTGGTCGGGGGCCGACGGCTGCTCCGGATCCGGCCGCAGGTACCACGGCGGCTCGCTCTCCTCCCGGAGCCTCGTCTGCTCGTCGGAGAGCGGACGGCGGTACTCGTGCCACTCCCCGCCACCCTCGATCACCGGCCGGCCGTCGGCGTCGAGACCGACCCGGGTGGCCACCACCAGGTGACCGGGGCCGTCCTGGATGCCGCCGTGTTCGGGACGGGAGAACGAGGGCACCAGCCACACCGGGCCGTCGGCGGCCCTGGCCCGGGCGTCGGGGAGGCTCTTCCAGAGTTCCGTCATGACCTCGTGGACGTAACCGGAGTCGAGGGACCGGCCGGCGCCGCACGCGACGAACTCGACGGTCTGGCTGAACGGGTCCCACTCCCCCGACGCCTCCAGGTCCCGCAGCGTCCGGGCCATCTCCTCCGGCCCCAGCGTGCGGCCGTCGATCCTCGGCGCCCCGCCCTCGCCGATGTGGACGGCCACGGTGTACCTGGTCTCGTCGACCGGCATGCGCTTGAGCGCGTCCTCGATCCGCGTCTGCCGCTCCCGCGGCAGGTCCGGGTCGGCGATCCACCGGCCCTGCTGGGTGCTGCCGAACTCGCTCAGGCGCCTGCCGTGGGCGGGCGTCTCCTCGTGGTCGTCCCCCGCGCGGTGGTCGATCGGCAGGTGGTCGAGACCGGCGTCACGGCCGGGGCCGTCGTCGGGGCCGTCGTCGGGGCGCCGGCCGTCCGTGAGATCACGGTCCGTGCGCTCGTGGTCCGTGCCCCCGTGCGGTGCGGGCCCGCGGTCCGGCCGGTGATCGGCGCCGGACTCGGTCGGCACGGGCACCGGCGGCAACGGCTTGTCGACATGACCCGGCGTCGGCACCGGCGGCAACGGCCCGTCGACGTGACCCGGCGTCGGCATCCGCGGCAACGGCTTGTCGCCAGGGCCCGGCCCGGTGACCGGTCCGGTCGTGCCGGGGGTGTTGCCGGTGGTCCGGACAGGAGCGGGGGCGCCGGCCGTCCCGGTGGCGGTGGGCGTCGGCGGCAGTTCCTCGTCCGCCCCGGGCTTCGACGTGTCGTGGGTGTCGGTGCCGCCGTCCGACACCACCTTCGTCGAGCCGCGCGTGGGCCCGTCCGTCGACGAACGGGAGTGCTCCCGCGCACCGCCGGCCGACCGGCCGGAGGATCCGGCCGAGTCCGAGGACGTCGAGGGGCGGGAGGAGCCCGCGCCCTCCGGGGCCTTCGCGGCGGGGGCGGAGCCGGACGACTCCGTCCCGACGGGCACCGGCGCGTCGAGGCCCAGCTCCGCACGGGCCTTGGGGCCCATCGGCCGGGGGATCAGCAGGGAGGTCGGGTTGCCGCTCAGGTTCGAGGCCAGGGCCAGCAGGGTGCGGGGGTGGAAGGGCCCGTAGTACTTGGAGTCGCTGGTCTCGGCCGACTCGGCGTCCCACCGCTTCACCTGCTGCTGGAACTTCTCCTGGAGCGGCGCGGTCGCCAGGTGCCCCAGGTGGGTGAGCACCCCCATCGAGACACCGCCGACGAAGGTCTCCCAGGTGACGGTGAACTCGTGGTCCTCGCCGAAGACCAGGTTGAAGGTGCCCTCGGTGAGGATGTTCTGCACGCCCCCCTTGAGGTACATGCCGAGACCCTCGCCGAACTTGTACAGCATCTGGAGGCCCGTCTGGGGGCGCAGGCCGCCGGCGAGCCCCATGGTGCGCTCCGCCAGGTCCCTGACCACCTGCTGCTCCTCCTTCGACAGGCCGGTCAGGACGGTGTCGAGGAGCTTCCGGACGGTCCGCTGGTCGACGGCGTAGCGAGCCCCGTTGGAGGCCAGCGTCCTGGCGAAGTTCTGGCCGGCCCGGTTCGCGACCTCCTTGCCGATGCCGAGCTTCGTGAGGTTCTCCTCGAAGGCCGTGCCCATGTCCTTGGTGAACTTGTCGACCTTGGACACCTTGGCGGCGGCGCCGTCGGCCGCGCCCTTGGCCGTGTTGCCGGCGGCCTTGCCCGCGGTCTCCTTGGCCGCGTTGCCGCCCGCGGTCTTCCCCGCCGAGCCGCCGACGGTCCTGATCTCGTTCTTGAGCCCGGCCCCCGCCGCGTTCTTGAGCTCGTTGGCGGTGAGGTTCTCGGCCTCGTTGCGGGCCAGGTTCCTCATCTCGGTGGTGGTGAGGTTCTTCGCCAGGTTCCTGACCTCGCCGCCCGCCAGGTTCTTGATCTCACCGCCGGCCAGGCCCTTGAGGTCCCCCGCCAGGGTCTGGCCGATGCCCTTGCCGAACATCCTCCCGAAGAGCTTGCCGAAGCCGAAGCCGACCAGTTCCAGCGGCCCGGCGAGCAGGCCGTTGATCGCCGCGAACTGCAGCGTCTGCAGGGTCGCCGCGTCGTCCCACTCCTTGCGGTGGCCCGTGCCGATCTGGATGGTCTGGATGATGACGTCCATCATCAGGCCGGTGGTGATGCTCAGGAACTCGTGCAGCAGGATCTGCCGGAGCAGCCAGAGGAACACCTGCTTGATGACCGCCGCCGCCGCCTGCTCGGCGGCGAAGATCGTCGCGAGTGACGCGCCGAAGGTGAGCGGGACGTTGGCGATCGCCCAGGCGATCTGGGCGGCCAGCTGGATGAGCTGGCCGATGATCATCCACTTCATGTACTCGACCTGGTTCGCCACCTTGTGGGCGAAGTCGCCGAGTTCCTTCGCCGAGTCCCCGGCCGCGGAGAGGTAGTCCGTGCCGCCGGTCTCCCCGACCAGCCGCCGCATCTTCTCGACGAAGGCGTCGGCCGCGTCCCCCTCGATCTCGTCCAGGCAGCGCCTGACCAGGGCGAGGACGTAGTCCTTGAGATCCGGGATGTCCTTGGCTATCGCCAGGTAGTCGTCGCCGGCGGTGCGGAGCCGGTCCTCGTCGGCCTCGGGCCACTTCATGCCGCTCACGATCGAGAAGAACTTCGCGAGCCCCGCGGGCAGCGTGATCGACATGGTGGCTGTACTCCTGGTGTTCCGTCGGATCCCGCCGCGTCCCGTCGGGTCGTCGTCGGCGGGGGCCGCTTCGGGTCAGACCGAGTCCTTGGCGTCCTGGTCCGCGTTGTTCAGCAGGTTCGAGGTGTGCTTTCCGCCCTTGCGTGCGGAGTCGAGCGTCTTGCGGACCTCGTTGAGCAGGTCGGTCAGGTTCTCCGTCGGCTTGTCCACCTTGGCGTGGTAGTTCTTGCCGATGTCGTCGCGACCGGCGGACTCCGTGTTGAACTCGTTGATCTCCTTGACCCTGAGCTTGATGCCGTCCATCAGTTCCGTGATGTCGTCGAACTGCCCGAAGGATTCGAGGTCGGAGAGGGCGGTGAGCTTCTTAGCCACGGAACTCCTCCTGCCGGTTGCGGCGGCGCTTCTCCGCCTCGGCCTCCTCGGCGTGGCCGGGCCGCATCGAGCGCAACGGCTCCAGCAGGTCGTCCAGTCCGGCCCCGCCGGTCATCGAGCCGGCCAGGGCCTCGCCGAGCCCGCTGAACTGGCTCATCGACGCGGCGACCCGCTCGCCGATCTCCGCCCGCGCCTCGTTCAGGACGTCGGTGAGGACGCGGCCCAGCTGGGCCGGGGCCATGTCGCGGTAGGCCGTGCTGTGGAAGGTCAGCGAGACCACCTGGCCCTGCGCTCCGACCTTCGCGGTGACCAGGCGGTCCTTGGTGGTCACCGTGGCGGTGGCCGCCTCCAGCTCCTTGGCCACGGCCGCCATCCTGGTCTGCTGCTCGTCCAACGCGGCCAGGGCCTGGTCGATCTGCTCGGCGAACGACGCCATCGCCGACACCTCCGTCGTCTCGTCGTACGACGTGTCCCGGACCCCACGGGGGAAGGGCCCGGAACACGTCTGCTTCTGGGTTGTCCGATCCGTTCTACGGACGGACGGGGCCCGGCGGTTCGGCCGGTGCGCGGCGGTGCCGGCTCAGCGGCCGATGACCCCGGTGACGCCACCGCCGTCGGTGCCCCAGACCTCCTCGTCCTCGGCCAGCCAGGTGGTGCGCTGCCGGTCCTTCTCGCCCTGCCCGGCCCCGCCGGCGGCGCCGCCCATCGGCGGCATCATCGGCCCGCCCGTCCCGCCCGTGGTGGAGACCCTGCGGCCCATCAGCTCGGCCTCCTCCGCGGCGGTGGCGGCCGCCGACCGCTCGGCGGCGAGGCGGCGGGCCTCGGTGGCCTCCCGGGTCGCCAGCTCGGCCGCCGACCGGACGGCGGGGTTGGACGCCAGCCGGCCGCCGATTCCGACGGACGGCGGGCCGAGGGTGGTACCGCCCGGGCGCGCTGCGCCGCCGAGACCGCCGATCCCCCCGAGGCCGGAGGAGGCGCCGAACCCGTCGTCGCCGAAGATGCCGGCGCCCGAGCCGGTGGAGCGGCTCCCCGAGCCGAGCCCGCCGAGCCCGCCCAGCCCTCCGAGGCCGCCCAGCCCGCCCAGCCCGCCCAGTGACGAGCCACCGGAGGAGCCGCCCACGCCACCGAGGCCGCCGCCGACCGCGCCGAGCCGGGTGGCCAGGGCCTGCTCCTCGTCGGTCAGCAGCTGGTCCTGCTGGGTGACGGGTTTGCCGTTGGCGTCCTTGACCTCGCCGTCCTTGGTGATGGTGTGCCCCTTGCCCAGCACGACCGGGTTCCCGTTGGCATCGCGCAGGAGCCGGCCGTCGGGGCCGGTCACCGTGCCGTCGGGGTTGAGCGTGGAGCCGGCCGGGACCCGGAACGGACCGGTGGTGGGCGGCTTCCCGATGACGGTCCCGGCCGGCACCGTCCGGGGCTTCCCGTCGGCGCCCAGCAGCGGCTTGCCGTCCGGGCCGATCAGCTCGCCCTTGCCGTTGACCGTGGTGCCGGCCGGGACGAGCAACGGCTTGCCGTCCTGGCCGAGCAGCGGCTTGCCGTCCTTGTCGAGCAGCGGGGCCTGCCCGGTGCCGGAGCCGCCGCCGAGCCCGCCTCCCAGGCCGCCGCCACCGCCACCCAGGCCGCCTCCGGTCCCCGTCTTGGGCGGTCCCGGCGGCGGGGTGGTCTTGATGGTCGGTGGTGGGACGGTCGGGCCGTCCTTGTTCCCGTCCGTCCCCGGCGGCTTCTTGTCCCCGGTGCCCCCGGTGCCGTCCCCGCCCGGTTCCGGGGCGGGGGGCGTCGGCAGGCTGAAGACGGGCGCGGTGAAGACGAGCAGACTGCGCAGCTTCGAGTAGACGGTGCTCAGGTCCCGCATGACCTCGGCCGCGGGCCCGTCGAGCGTCTTCGCGGCGAAGTCCGACCAGAGGGTCTTGGCGTTCTGGTCCACCGCGGTCCAGAAGGCGGGATCCTTCGGAACCGGTCCGCTGGGGTTGGTCAGATTGCCGAGGGTGTCGCAGTGGATGGTCTGCACGGCGTCGAAGAACGCCTTCTGGCAGCAGAGGGCCGGCCAGTTGTGGCCGTAGTCCGCGTAGTTGAAGGTCCAGTCGCTGCTGCCGTTGGCGGTCCTGCCCTCGTCCCACCAGGCGCTGAACGCCGTGCGGAGCTTGGTGAGCCCCACCCGGAGGTGGCCGTCCGCCAGCAGCAGGCCGTTCGGGAGGTCGACGTTGCCGAAGCTGCCGAAGGGCCCCGGCGACAGCACCATGTCCCGGGTCGTCTCCAACGGGATCAGAGTCTGGTGGAGTTCGCCCCGGAAGGCGAGCAGGACCTGCTTGAACCGGCCGGCGGTGGTGCCCTGGAGGTCGCTGTCCGGAACGTCCAGGTCACTGACCCAGGTGTCCACCAGCTTGATCTGGTCGCCGAGCCAGGTCTTCACGTTGGTGATCGTGGTCGCCGCGGCCTCGAAGCTGGCCGTGCTGACGGTGTCGCTCTCGTAGGGCGCACCGACGAGCGGGTCCAGGATCTCGGTCGGGGCGTGGGTGAACTTCTCCAGGGGGGTACGGCTCTTCGACCCCTCCGGCGAGGTCCACTGGCCCCAGTCGAGGATGGCGTTGATCCGCGCCGTCGGATTGTCGGCGTCACCCCAGTAGGCGTAGAGGTCGATGGTCTTCTGCTGATCCGCGTTGGGGGAGGTGAGCGTGTTCTCGAGGCGGATCCACGGCTTTCCCGAGACCACGTCGACCCGGTTCCCCACGGAGTCGCCCTGCTGCGACGATGCGAAGGCCTTCAGCGCCCCCTCCCAGGCGAACGCGTTCTGGGGTGTGGGACTCGTCATCTCGGCTCCTGGTTGGTGTGGTGCGGGGCGCCGGGAGGACACCCGCGGGGCGAGGTGCCTGCCGGACCGGCCGGTCCGGTCCTCGGGACGCCGTGCGGCGGCAGCGGACGGCAGCGGGGCCGGTCTCCGGACTCCCGGCCGGTGGACGGGAGTCCGGAGACCGGGCTCAGGGTTTTCCGCCGGCGCCGCCACTACCGCCGGTGCCGCCGGTGCCGCCGCCCAGCGCCGTCGACAGGAGCGTCGTGAACTGGGCCGTGGTCAGCGCCTCGTCCTCGCCGTTCTGCAGGATGTCGTGGGCGGCCCGCAGCCTTTCCCGCATGGTCACCACCCTGGTCTGCATCGTGGTGATCGAGGTGGACACGCCGGTGCAGAACGCGGTGAAGTCCTGCTGCAGGAGCAGCCCCATCTCGAACGAGTCGCCGCCCCCGGGCAGGATCCCGTTGTACGGCGGACCGAGCTTCGGCTTGCCGCCGTTCTTGGCCATCACGCCGAGGTGGCTGATGTCCTGATTCTCCGTGGCGGCGTCGATGAAGGCGTTGAACCGCTTGGCGAACTCCGCGAAGCCGGCGTCCGTGGCCTTGAACTTCTCGCCCATTCCCGTCCTCCTCCCGGTCTCCCGAGACCGTTCAGAAGGCCTTCGACGCGGTCGCGTCGGCGTGCTTCATGGTGGCGTGCATCTGGCCGAGCAGCGAGGCCGCGGTGCGGATGTCCGTGCGCATGTCGGCCTCGTTCTGGTTCACCACCCGGAAGAACTCCTGGAAGGCGGTGGCCGCCGCGCCCGCGAAGTGGCCGCCGTCGATCACGCCCTTCAGCGTCCCGACCAGTTGGTCCATGTTGCTCTCCATGGTGGAGCCGGCCTGCTGGAGGTCGCTCACGGCCTGGTCGATCGACTCGTGCCGCAGCTCAATGTCCGCCATCGCGATGTTCCTCTCGGTCCGATTTCCCGTTCACGCCGTCACTTGCCGCCGAGGCCCTGGTAGATGCCGTCCGAGGCACCCCAGTTGCCACCGATCACGTGCGCGTCCTCCTCGGCGTTGTTGAGGATCTGGTTCGCGCCCTGGGTGCTCTCGGTGAACCGCTCGAAGGCCTGCATGATCTGCTTGTAGCGCGCGACCCAGTCGTTGACCTTCTCCTGGAAGGCCCGGCTGGCACCGGAGACGTAGCCGGCGGCGATCTCCTCGTTGATCCGCTCGACCGTCTGGCCGGAGGTGATCATCGCCGCGATCTGGTGCTCCAGGCCGGCCAGGGCCTGTTGGATCGCCGCGTCTTCCTTGTTCAGCACGGGTGACGTCACCGGTGTGCTCCTTCCCTCGGTCCGCCCGGGCCGAGAACTCGGCCCGTACACGCGTCAACTGGCTCAACGGCCGCTTCGGGCCCTCGGGTTCACCCGCACGCCGGCGGGTTCACCGGGGCCGGCGGTGCCACCACCGCGGCGGCCCCCAGGGCGGCCGGGTCGAGGCTCGGCCCGGTGGGCAGCAGGCCCAGCACCGCGGCCGGGACGGCGACCGTCGCGTTCTCCGGGTAGCCGAGCTGCTTGACGGCGGCGGCCGGCAGCCCGTACTTCACCCCGGTCTCGGTGACCAGGTACCCGGTGTTGCCGCCACCCGCGCCGGAGAGCGCCCGGACGAGGGCGCCGCCGCCCGGCCGGACGGCGATCCGGTCCGCGACCGGGCAGCCCGCCGTCACCCCGGGCTGGGCGGCGGGCGGGCGGCCGGCCGCCGCGTCGGCACCGGCCAGGACGGTGACCGTGCCGACGGGTGCGGCGGCCCCGGTGTGCAGGTCCGCGCAGACGCCCTCGCCGCGGGCCGGCGCGACCAGGCCGGGCGGCGCCTCGGGCAGCCCGGCGGCGGCCGGACCGGCCGACGCGGACGGCGCGCTGTGCGCGGCGAGGTCGTCCGCGCCGATCGGCGCGGTGACGGGGGCGTCCTTGCCGTACGCCTCGCGCTGGGTGCGCGGGTCGCCGCGCAGCAGCTCGTACCTGGTCCGGCTGAGCGGGACCAGGCCTTCCTGGGTGAGCAGGTAGTGGAGGCCGCCGGGCGCCTCGAAGA
Organism: Kitasatospora sp. NPDC127111; assembly: GCF_042677465.1. Taxonomy (NCBI): domain Bacteria; kingdom Bacillati; phylum Actinomycetota; class Actinomycetes; order Kitasatosporales; family Streptomycetaceae; genus Kitasatospora; species Kitasatospora sp. NPDC127111. The sequence goes on along the minus strand of NZ_JBHXTG010000062.1, from coordinate 7,085 downwards.
GCTGCCCGATCCGGGTGGGCCGCCCGGCGAGGTCGGGCCCGGCACTGCCGCGGCCGGGCACCGCCGGGGCGGCCAGGTCGGGGCCGGCGGGCAGCGCGTTCACCAGTCCGGCGGGCACCGGGAACGGCGCGGTGCCGTCGTACCCGAGTGCCTGGAGAGCCGAGTTGGTGGTGTCGACGCGAAGCCGCTGCCCCTGCCACAGCAGGTGGACCGCGCCGTCCGGGGTGCTGACCAGCACGCCCTGCCCGGCGGCCGGCGCCCTGCCCTCGCGGGGCGGGTCCACCAGCAGGGCGAGCCGCGGGACGGGCGGACTGCCGGGGCCGTTCGGACCGGGCTCGGTGGTGCCGCAGACCAGCCAGGTGGTACCGGCCAGTCCGTCGGCCGCCGGCAGGCCGTCGGGCGCACCGACGATGCCGACCGGCCCGCCGCGCGGGACGGCGGCGACGGAGTCCCGGGCGACCTGTTTGACCACCATCCTGTCGCCCGCCACGAGCTTGGCGCTGGTGTCGTTGAGCACCGGGTGCAGCTGTCCGCCCAGGTAGAGGTAGCGGGCGCCGTTCTCCTCGACGACCACCAGGGTGCCGGGTTCGGACCAGTCGGTGCTGCCGCCGGGCTTGACCGCTCCGTAGACGGCGACCCCGAGGCCGATCAGCACCGCCACCGCGAGGCCGGTCAGCGCCCCACGCGTGGTGCGGCCGGTGGGGGTGTCGGGCGCGTCGGGCTCGGCCCGCAGCATGCCGGAGGCGAGCCTGTTCATCACGAACAGGTGTGCCTGCACCTGGTCGCGTCGGGACTGCATCCAGTTCCTCCCTGGGCTCTCCGGGCCGGGGCCGGGCGGGGCGCGGATCGCGCCCCGCCCGCGGGACGCCGGAGCACGCCCCCACCCCGCTGTACGGCCTCGGCGGGCCGGGGAGTTCACGCCGGCTCCGGCATCCGCCCGGCGGGTGCCCCCACCCGCCGGACGGCGGGGTGCCACCGGGGTGTTACTCGCGGGTAGGATGCGCTACCCGGCAGGACGGGCCGGACCGGCGACACGGGCAGGACGGGAACCCATGGAGATACGGCTGCTCGGTCCGGTCGAGCTGCGGCGCACGGACGGCTCGGCCGCCGCCGTCGGCGGGCCCCAGCGGCGGGCGGTGCTCGCGCTGCTGGCCCTGGAGCTCGGGCGGACGGTGCCGGTGGAGCGGTTCTGCGAGCTGCTGTGGGAGGACCGGCCGCCGACGCATGCCAGGGCAGCGCTGCAGGGGCACGTCGCGGCGCTGCGCAAGGCGCTGGCCGGCTCCGGGTTCACCCTGCACACCCTGGCGCCCGGCTACCGGCTGACGGGGGATCCCGAAGCGGTGGACGCGCTCGCCGCCCGGGCGCTGGCCGCGCGGGCGGCCGGGACGGCCGACGCCGACGCCGCCGCGCTGCTCGGCCGGGTGCTGGAGCTGTGGCGCGGTGCGGCACTCGCCGGCCTCCCGGCCACGCCGTCGTGCGCCGGGCTGGCCGGCCGACTGGACGCGGAGCGGACGGCGGCGCTGATCGCGTGGGCGCAGCGCCAGCTGCGGCTCGGGCGGGGCGGGGAGGCCGTCCCGGCGCTGGAGCAGTGCGTCCGCGCGGACGGGCTCCACGAACCCGCCGTGGCCCTGCTGATGCGCTGTCTGCACCAGGGCGGCCACGCGCCGAGGGCGCTGCGGGCCTATCACCGGGCGCGGGCGCAGCTGGCCGAGGAGCTCGGCATCACGCCGGGGCCCGCGCTGCAGCAGGCGCTCGCCGACGTCCTGGCGGGCGCCGACCGGGCCGAGGACACCGCCGCCGCGACCGACCCGCCCGGCCGCCCACCCGGCCCCGACGCCGGCCGGCCGGACACGCCCTCCGCCGGCACCGCCCCTCCCCACGCCACGCTCCACGCCCTGGACGCCCCGGGACCGCCCCGGGGGTTCGTCGGCCGCGAGGCCGAACAGCGCTGGCTGGACGCCCAGTGCGGGCCGGAACGGACCGGTGACGGTCTCGCCGTGGTGACCGGACCGGCCGGGGTGGGCAAGACGGCGACCGTGCTGCGCTGGGCGCACCGGGCGGCCGCCGGCTTCCCGGACGGCCTGCTCTTCGCGGACCTGCGGGGCTTCGAGGCGGCCGGGCCGGCGGACCTGTCGGCGGTCCTGGCCCGCTTCCTGCGGGCACTCGGCCTGCCCGAGGCCGTGATCCCCGGTGACCGGGCCGGCCGGGCGGCACTGTTCCACGGGCAGACCCGGCAGCGCCGGCTGCTGGTCGTCCTGGACAACGCCCGCTCCGCCACCGACGTCGCCGGCCTGCTGCCGGCCGGTGCCGGCTGCGCGACCGTGGTGACCAGCCGGAACAGCCTGGAGGACCTGGCGGTCACCGAGGGCGCGGCCCTGCTGCAGGTCCCCGCGTTGCCGGCCGCCGACGCGTACCGGCTGCTGGAGCGGCACCTGACGGCGCAGCGGGTGGCGGCCGAGCCGGAGGAGGCCGGGCGGCTGGCCGGGCTGTGCGACCGGCTGCCGCTGGCGCTGCGGATCGTGGCCGCCCGGCTCGCGGCACGGCCGGGCCGGCGGCTCGCCGACCAGGTCGCGGAGCTGGCCGACGAACGCACCCGGCTGGCCGCGCTCGGGACGGCCGGGACGGTCAGCGTGCGGTCGGCACTCTCCTTGACGTACCAGCACCTCCCCCACGACGCCCGCGAGCTGCTCGCGCTGCTGACCGTCCACCCGGGCACCGCGGCGGACCCGGCCGCGGCCGCCGCGCTGCTCGACACGGACGCCGCGGGCGCCCGGCGGGCGCTCGGCCAGCTCGCCGCGCACCACCTGGTCACGGAGCACGCACCGGGCCGGTTCGGCCGGCACGACCTGGTCCGGCTGTACGGCGCCGAGCTGTTCGCCGGGTTCGGGGCGGAGGAGCAGCGGCGGGCGTTCGGGCGGCTCGCCGACTACGCGCTGGTCGCCGCCGGGCTGGCGGTGCAGCGGTTCAGCCCGTACCACCGGCCCTACCGGCCGCCGGGCCCGGAGCCGCGGGCGCTGCCCCGGCTCGCCGACGTCCCGGCCACGCTGGCGTGGTGCCACGCCGAGGAACCGCTGCTCCGCGCACTGGTGACGGCCGCCGCCGAGCGCGCCGACCACGAACGCGCCTGGCGGCTGGCCAGGGTGACGGCGGCGCTGTACTACGGCGCCGGGCGGGTCACCGACCGGCTCGACTGCCTCCGGGTCGGGCTGGAGGCCGCCCGGCTGCACGGCGGCCGGGAGGGGCTGGCCGCCATGGAAGCGGCCACCGCGTGCGCGCTCGGTTCCAGCGGGCGCGTCGCGGAGGCGCTGCCGATGGCCCGCCGGGCGGTCGGCCGCACCGCCCCGGAGGACGGCGAGCTGCACATCCACGCGCTGTCGGTCCGCGCCTCGATGACCGCGCTGGCCGGCGATCCGGTGGAGGCCGACCGGCTCGCGCGGGCCGCCATCGCGCTGATCCGGGCGACCGGACTGCGCGAGCACGCGGCCACGGTGCTCAGCAACACGGCGGCGCTCAAGGTCATGCTGGGCGAGCCCGCCGCGGCGCTGGAGCACGCCCGGGAGACCCGGGCGCTGCTGGCCGACCACCCGACGGCCAACGCCCACCTCTGGGCGATGGTCAGCGAGGCGCTCGCCCTCGGGTCGCTGGGCGAGCGGGCGGCGGCCGAGCAGGTCTGGCGGGAGGCGCTGCACCGGTGCCGGTCGACCGGGAACGTCCGGCTGCACGCGATGACCGAGCGCTACTTCGCCGAGTTCCTGACCGCGACCGGCCGGGCCGCGGAGGCGGGCGAGCACCTGCGGGCGGCGGACGAGCTGTACACCGAGCACGGCGACGTCCGGCTGGCCGAGGGCCTGGACCGGCGGCTCGCCCCGTCCGCCGGCGCCGGGCCGCGGCCGGGCGCCGCCAGCACGCGGATCGCGTAGGGTCCCCCCACCACCACCGTAGTTCCGGAGGCGACATGACCGTCCATCACCTCGACTGCGCCACGATGTGCCCGCTCGGCGGCCGGCGCCTGATCGGCAGCGGCGGGCCGCTGGTCGGGCGGCTGTCGGCGCACTGCCTGCTGGTCGAGGGCGACCGGGGGCTGCTCCTGGTCGACACCGGGTTCGGGACCGGCGACCTCGCCGACCCCCGGCGGCTCGGGCGGACGCTGCGCTGGGCCGCCCGGCCGCGGCTCGACGCGGCGGCCACCGCGGTGCGGCGGATCCGCGCGCTCGGCCACGACCCGCGCGACGTCCGGCACATCGTGCTCACCCACCTCGACCCCGACCACGCCGGCGGCATCGGCGACTTCCCGCACGCCCGGATCCACGTCCTCGCCGACGAACTCCGGGCCGCGCTCGCCCCCGCGAACCGGGCCGAGCGGGACCGCTACCGCAGCGCCCAGTGGGCCCACGGCCCGCACTGGGCCGAGCACCGGCCGGACGCCGCCGACGAGAGCTGGTACGGCTTCCGGGCCCTCCCCGTGCTGCCCGGCGACGCGCCCGACTTCCTGCTGGTCCCGCTGCCCGGCCACACCCGCGGCCACTGCGGCGTCGCCGTCCGGGACGCGGACCGCTGGCTGCTGCACTGCGGCGACGCCTACTTCTCGCACGCCGACGTCGACCCGGCCGGCCTCCGCCGCCCGCCCGGCCTGACCGCCTTCCAGCGCCTGGTGGCCGCCGACAACCCCACCCGCCTGGCCAACCTCTCCCGCCTGCGCGAGCTGCGCCGCAACCACGACGCCGAGGTCCGCCTGATCTGCGCCCACGACCCCGCCGAACTCGACTAGCCCGATCTTCGAGCAACGACCTCGAACGGGCCGCCGACCCCCAGTCCGCGCACGGCTATTGACTCTTTTTCCAACAGTGGCGATTCTCGTCACACCGAGTGCGCGGTCATGACAGCCGGCCCGGACGGGCCGGTCCGCGCGTCCCGGACGGTGCCCGGTGCCGGCCGCGCCACCCCCCTCACCTCGGACACGGGTGGTGACCATGCACCAACTCCCCCATCGCAGGCGCGGATTCGCCACACTTCTGGCCGCACTCCTCACTCTGGCCGCCATGGTGTTCGCCGCTCCGGCGCCCGCGGCACCGGGCGACCCGGGCTGGTGGAACCCCACCGCGCGGCCCGCGCCCGACTCGCAGGTCAACGTCACGGGCGAGCCCTTCCGCGGGACCGACGCCCAGGGGCGGGTCCGGGGCTTCGTGGACGCGCACGACCACATCATGGCCAACGAGGGCTTCGGCGGCCGGCTCATCTGCGGCAAGGCCTTCTCCCCGGACGGGGTGGCCGACGCGCTGAAGGACTGTCCCGAGCACTACCCCGACGGCTCGCTCGCCATCTTCGACTTCATCACCAAGGGCGGCGACGGCAAGCACGACCCGGTCGGCTGGCCGACCTTCGCGGACTGGCCGGCCCACGACTCGCTCACCCACCAGCAGAACTACTACGCCTGGATCGAACGGGCCTGGCGCGGCGGCCAGCGGGTGCTGGTCAACGACCTGGTCACCAACGGGGTGATCTGCTCGGTCTACTTCTTCAAGGACCGCAGCTGCGACGAGATGACCTCCATCCGCCTCCAGGCGCAGAAGACCTACGAGCTGCAGGCGTACATCGACACCATGTACGGCGGGCCGGGCAAGGGCTGGTTCCGGATCGTCACCGACAGCGCGCAGGCCCGCGAGGTGGTCGCGCAGGGCAAGCTGGCCGTCGTCCTCGGCGTGGAGACCTCCGAGCCGTTCGGCTGCAAGCAGATCCTGGACGTCGCCCAGTGCAGCCGGGCCGACATCGACCGCGGCCTGGACGAGCTGTACGGACTGGGCGTGCGCAGCATGTTCCTCTGCCACAAGTTCGACAACGCGCTGTGCGGGGTGCGCTTCGACGAGGGCGCGCTCGGCACGGCGATCAACGTCGGCCAGTTCCTCTCCACCGGCACCTTCTGGAAGACCGAGAAGTGCGCCGGGCCGCAGCACGACAACCCGATCGGCCTCGTCCCGGCGCCCGAGGCGCAGAAGCAGCTTCCGGCGGGGGTGGCGGTGCCGGCCTACGCCGGCGACGCGCAGTGCAACAGCCGCGGGCTGACCGAGCTCGGCGAGTACGCGGTGCGCGGGCTCATGAAGCGCAAGATGATGCTCGAGGTCGACCACATGAGCGTCAAGGCGGCCGGGCGCTCGTTCGACATCCTGGAGTCCGAGTCCTACCCGGGCGTGATCTCCTCGCACAGCTGGATGGACCTCGACTGGACCGAGCGGGTCTACAAGCTCGGCGGTTTCGTCGCCCAGTACATGCACGGCGCCGAGGGGTTCAGCGCGGAGGCCAAGCGCACCGACGCGCTGCGCGACAAGTACCACGTGGGGTACGGCTACGGCACCGACATGAACGGCGTCGGCGGCTGGCCGGGCCCGCGCGGGGCGGACACCGCCAACCCGGTGCGCTACCCGTTCCGCAGCGTGGACGGCGGCTCGCTCATCGACCGGCAGACCACCGGCGCGCGCACCTGGGACCTCAACACGGACGGCGCCGCGCACTACGGTCTGGTGCCGGACTGGCTGGAGGACATCCGGCTGGTCGGCGGCCAGGACGTGGTGGACGACCTCTTCCGCGGCGCCGAGTCCTACCTCTCCACCTGGGGGGCGTCGGAGCGGCACCGGGCCACGGTGAACGTGGCCGCGGGCCGCCCGGCCGCGGCCAGCACCACCGAGTGGTGGAACCCGTTCGTCAGCTTCGCACCCGGCCGGGCGGTGGACGGCGACCCCGGTACCCGCTGGGCCAGCGAGTGGAGCGACGACCAGTGGTTCCAGGTCGACCTCGGCTCCACCAACCTGGTGGGGCGCGTCACGCTGGACTGGGAACGCGCCTACGGGCGGGCGTACCGGATCGAGGTCTCCACCGACGGCGGCGGTTGGCAGTCGGTGTGGTCCACCACCACCGGGGACGGCGGCCTCGACACCGTGCGGTTCACCGGCGTCCCGGCCCGCTACGTCCGCGTCCACGGCGTGCAGCGCGGCACCCAGTGGGGCTACTCGCTCCACGAGGTCGGCGTCTACAGCGGCTAGGACGCGTCCGACGGCCGGTTCGGGCCGGGGCCGCGCGGCCCCGGCCCGAAC
>NZ_JBHXTG010000061.1:19623-59552 GCF_042677465.1 Kitasatospora sp. NPDC127111 | reverse complement strand
ATCGGGGACCCCGGGTCCGCACGGTGGGAGGACGAGGTCCTCGTCCTCCTCAAGCCGGCCTCCTGGCCAACCGCGTCTCCCGGCTACTGGGTGGTCGGCCTCGCGCTGCCGCGCGGGCCCACGGCCCTCCACGCGCGACGTGCCAGGGGGATCAGGACGGCGCGCAGGGCGTGGGACGCCGGGCGCGGGACGGCGGTCGCCGGGTAGCGCGAGCTGCTTCCCGTCCACGTGGTGAGGGCCGCGCGGAACTGGTTGAGGTGTAATGCGAAGCTGCGGGTGTCCAGGACCAGGTCTCCGGCGGGGCCGGTGGCGATGCCGGCGGCAGGCGGCGGACCGGTGTGGAAGCCGCGCCTGACCGCCGAGTACAGCCACCCGAAGCGCCGTTCCTCCGCGTCCAGTCGTCGGCGCACGTCCCGGCGGGCCCGCGCGGCGGAGAGGCCGCCGTCGGCCATCCGGGCGGCCACGGCGTTGAAGGTCTCGCCCTTGCCGCCGCCGCCCGTCGCGAGGTCGTTCGTGAGGATCCCGCAGGTGGAGAAGGCGTCGAGGAGGTCCTGCACCACGGGGTCGGTCCAGTCGGGTGTGATGCACCGGCCGGCGAGTTCGCACCACATGGCGGCCAGCAGCATGCCGCCGTCGGCGGGACGGAGCATCAGGTACTCGTGCAGCGTGGGCGTCCGCCCCGGCCGCACGTAGTGCACCAGCTTGTCGTGCGCCGCGACGATCCAGGCGTCCAGCTGCTCGCGGTAACGCTGCCACCAGTGCTCGGGCATCGTCGCGCGGGTCTGCCGGATCAGCTCCGCCAGCGCGTGGACGGCGGGCGCGTCGTCGGGGGCGGGCCGGACGCTCCCGGCGGCGACGCCCAGGAGCGACTCGGTCAGCCGCTCGATCGCGTCCGGCGGGGCGGAACACAGGTCTCCGTCGAGCAGGTCGTCGGTCGTCCACGTCCACAGCGCCCACCGCGTGGCCAGGCGCAGCGGGGAGCCGCCGGCGGTCGGCCACGCCCGGAGGCACAGGTCCACGTACCCGTGCGCGAGGTACGCCTCGGGGTCGGGGTGCAGGCCGTACCTTCTGAGGAAGTCGAGCGCGTCGGCGCTCAGGGCGGCGCGCGCGGCTTCCCGCGGCTGCGGGCTGAAGCGGTCGGGGTCACTCACCGGTCGGCTCCTCGTGCGAAGGGCCCGCGCCGGCCGAGCCTTCCTCGGCGGCTGGCGGGAGGCGTGAGCTGTCTCACGCGCTGACCGACCAACGACCGTGCGGCCAAGCCGATGCGTTCCGGATCACGCGCGGCAGAGCTCCCGTGGGCGGTTCGCGCCCCTCGCCCGCACCACCGCCCTGGCCGGTCACCGCTTCGAGGGCCTGTTCGGCGAGGCCATCGGGCCGTGGGGCGAGGAACTGCTCCAGGAGAACCCGTTCCGGTCCGCCCCGGTGGGTCCCTATCCTGGCCGGCATGGCCCACGCGAAGACCTCCTACGTCTGCCTGCCCTGTCGGGCCTCCTACAAGCAGCCCCACCTCGGTGACCACGACCGGATCTGCCCGCGCTGTGCCGAGCCGTTGATCCACGCGGGTTCCGCCTTCGCGGCACCGCGCAGGCGCGACACCGCCGCCTGGCGGACCCTGTCGGTGCTTCTGCATGCGGGTGTCCGCTTCCACAAGGGTTGCTGTGGCGGCCCCGGCTACCGTCCGCGCACCCTCGGCGAGGTGCGCGAGCGGATGGCGTACGCGCGAACGACGGGTGAACCGTTCGCGCGTACGCTGGTGCGCTACGAGCTGCCCTAGCCTTCGGCGCGCGGCCGAGCCATGGTCTCGCGGATCCAGTCCGCGTAGGCGGGCACGTTGCTGTAGAGTCCGGCGCCCTGCGAACAGAGGACGCCGCGGGTGCCCGGGCCGGAGGTCACACCGATCAGCTCCCAGCGCCCGCCCCGGCCCCGCTGGAGCTGCGGGCCGCCGGAGTCCCCGAAGCAGGCCATGGCCCGCGGCACGCGGCTGACCGTGCAGAGCCTGGTCGGACCGGCGTAACCGGGCGTGCACTCGCCCTCGGCGCCCCGGCGGGTCTCCAACTGCTGCAGCCGGTCGGCGAACCTCACGTCGGCCGGGTCGGTGACGTCGATGACGCTGCCGAAGCCCAGGATCCGCGTGTCGGTCCCGGGCTGCCCGGCCGCCTTCGCGACCCGGACGGGCTGCTGGGAGACCGGCCGGTCGAGGCGGATCAGCGCGATGTCGTCGACGTTCGGGCCCGTGGGGTTGCCGTTGCGGTACCCCGGGTGCACCACCGTCAGGTCGATGGAGCGGACGGTGCCGCCGGAGCGCCGCCGATCGCTGCCGATCCGCACGATCCCGTCGAGCTTCACCTCGGGCTCCGCGACGCAGTGGGCCGCGGTCACGACCCACTGCGGGGCGATCAGGGAGGCGCCACAGACACCGTCGGTCATGTTCAACTCCGGTGCCGTCATGGGGATCGACGCCATGAACGGGTAGCGTTCGGTGGAGTCGGTCCCGTTGACCACCGCACCGGCACTGCCGGCCATCGCGGTGGCGCCCAGCGCGGCGGCCAGGCCGGTGACGGCAACGGCCCGTGCGGTACGACGGCGGATCAACTGCAGCAAGGGAACGCCCCTTTCCTCGGGAATCGGCTGCCCTCAGCCTGGTCGCCCCGGCCCGGCCGGACCATCCGGGCAGCCGGTCGGCGCAAGGTGGGGAGATCCCCCGCCCCCGACGGGGAGCTGCCCCGTCCCCGGATGACACCGGGGCCCGACCGGGCGGGTTGGTGACATGTTCTGGCCAAACTGTGGTCTCCACCGCGTGAACACCGGTCAGCTACACGACCTCCGCACTAGGGTGAGGCCCGTTCCACCGCTCGGCCATCCCCCGACCAGCGGGCATCGAGTGTGCCCGCCGCCAGGACTGGAGTGAACCGACATGCATCCTCGCCATCTGTGGAAGCGCCTGACCGGCGTGGTCGTCCGCCGCGGCATCGGCGCCACGACGGGAGCGCTCGCGCTCATCGCCGCTTTCGTCCTCGCGGGCACCGCCGCGGGCACGTCGAACGCGGCCGCCCAGCCGACCCGCCCGACCGCCGTCGGCCAGTGGTCCTGCGCCGGCGCCGCCATCCCGAACGGATGGGTCCTCACGGCCTACGACAAGAACGGCTGCAGCGGCTGGGGCTCGTGGTACCAGCAGCCGGCCGCGGACGGGCTGTACACCTGTAGCGGCTCGCCGATCGTCCCGGGGTACGTCACCACCGACTACGTCAAGTACGGCTGCAACGGGATCGGCTCCTGGCGGCACAACATCGCCAAGGACGGGATCTGGACCTGCGGCGGCTCGCCGATCGTCCCCGGGTACGTCGTCACCAACTACCTCGGTTACGGCTGCAACGGGGTCGGTGCCTGGCAGCACAACATCGCGAGGGTCGGCCTGCGCACCTGCCCCGGATCCCCCATCCCGGCGGGCTTCCGCTCGACCACCTACTGGGCGGCCGGCTGCAACGGCCTCGGCTCCTGGTTCCTCGCCGCCGCCTGATGCGAAAGCCCCGTTCTGTGTCCGTAGCCGCTGGTCGGGCAACTCGCTCCGATGCGGAGGCGCGCCTGGTGGCCGAACTGGTCGAGCGGGTTGAGGCCGGTTGAGGCCGGACGAGCCGGTTGAGCCGGCCCACCAGGCGTCGGGGCCGCCCGGCCCGGCCGCGGGTTCCTCCTGACCGGCAGCGGCGTGCCGGTCCGCACGACGCTCGTCCTGCCGGGCGGCGGCGATGGCCTGGTCGATGTTCCCCAGGGCCACCCCGCCGCCCGGCTGCGATCCGGCCACGGGGCTCGCGGGGCGTACGGCCTCGCGGACGTGCGCGTGCGCGTGGTCGTACGCGTGGTCGTGGTCGGGTGCCGCTGTCCGGTCGGGTCGCTCTCCGGGCGGGGCGGCGGGGGACTACGGGTCCGTTCGTCCGGTGGTCATGACACGGCGTCCGGTGCCCTGTCGTGGGCCCAGGCGGACAGCAGCCGTAGGGCGGTGTCGGAGGGCGAACCCTCTTCCACGGTGTGGGCGATCAGTGCCTGGTCGGGGTCGTCGGGCAGCCGCAGCGTCTCGAAGCCGAGATCGAGTTCGCCGACGACGGGGTGGTGGTAGACGTAGCGTCCGTGGGTCTTGTCCCGGAGTTCGTGGGCCGCCCACAGCTCGCGGAACTCCACGCTGGCGGCGGACAGTTCGTCGATCAGCTCGGCGGTGCGGGGGTCGTCCGGGCGGCGTCCCGCGTCCAGCCGTAGGTAGGCGGCCACGTCGGCGGCCTTCCCGTGCCAGTCGGCGTACAGGCCGCGGATCCCCTCGTCCAGGAACACCAGACGGGCGAGGTTGCGGTGCCGGGGCGGCAGCGCGCCGAAGTCCGTGATCAGTGCGGCGGCCAGGCGGTTCCACGCCAGCACGTCGGTGTTGCGCCCGACCACGTACGCGGGGACGTCGGCGGTGGAGTCCAGCAGCCGCCGCAGCCCGGCCCGTACCCGCTGCGGCTGCGGCTGCGGCGCCGGCCCCGGGGACCCGTGCGGGCTCGTCGCCGGGCTCGCCCGCTCCGGCTCCGGCCAGGGCCGGGCGAGGCGGTAGAGGTGGTCGCGCTCGACCGCGTCCAGGCGCAGCGCCCGGGCGACGGCGTCCAGTACGGCCTCGGAGAAGTGCAGGGTCCGCCCCTGTTCCAGTCGGACGTAGTGGTCCACGCTCACCCCGGCCAGCCGCGCCAGTTCCTCGCGGCGCAGTCCGGGAACCCTGCGCTGCCCGCCGTAGTGCGTCAGCCCCAGGTCGTCGGGGCGCAGCCGGGCGCGGCGCGAGCGCAGGAACGCACCGAGTTCCGTTCGTCGGTCGAGAGCCATGGGCACACCCTCCCACGGCCCGGTGCCCTCGTGCCTGGTCACGCCGTGCCCAGGCACCGCACGCCACTGGGCGCCACCCCGGCCGGGCGGGCACCGTGGTGGACGGACCGGGCCACCCGGCGGCCGGCCCTTCCGGCGCCGGGGCGCACCACCGCCGCGGCGCACCGCGCCCACGCCGCCCGGGCCCGCGCGTTCCTTCGCGTCGCACCGAGATCCTGACGAGGAGTCACCCACCGCATGAGCGCAACCCACCTGCCGACCCGTCCCCTCGGCACCACCGGCATGGACATCACCCGGGTCGGCTTCGGCTCCTGGGCCGTCTCCGGCACCGGCTGGCGGTTCGGCTGGGGCGCCACCGACGACGCCGAGTCGATCGCCGCCATCCGGCACGCCGTCGCCCGCGGCGTCAACTGGATCGACACCGCCGCCGTGTACGGCCTCGGCCACGCCGAGGAGTTGGTCGGCCGGGCCGTCGCCGGCCTCCCGGAAGCCGAACGCCCCTTCCTGTTCACCAAGGCCGGCCTGGTCTGGGACCCGCAGGACCCGCAGGCCGCACCCCGGCGCGTCATGAAGCCGGCCAGCGTGGGCCGCGAGGTGGAGGACTCGCTGCGCCGACTCGGCGTCGAGCGGATCGACCTCTACCAGGTGCACTGGCCCGACACCGGTGGCTCGATCGAGGTCGCCGGTGACGGCAGCGGCGCCTCCGGCGCGGACGCGACCCCGCTGGAGGAGTACTGGCAGGTCATGGCCGACCTGCGCGCCGAGGGCAAGGTCCGCGCGATCGGTCTGTCGAACCACACCGTCCCGCAGCTGGAGGCCGCCGAACGGATCGCCCACGTCGAGGCCCTCCAGCCGCCGTTCTCCGCCGTCAACCGCTCGGCCGCCGCCGAGATCGCCTGGGCCGCGACGCACCGAACCGGCGTGATCGCCTACTCGCCGCTGCAGTCCGGGCTGCTCACCGGCGCCTTCTCGGCCTCGCGCGCGGCCGCGCTCCCCGCCGACGACTGGCGCCGCGACCACGCCGACTTCACCACCGGCCTGCCGGCCAACCTCGCGCTCGCCGACGCGCTGCGCCCGGTCGCCGCCCGGCACGGTGCCACCGTCGCGGCCACGGCCATCGCCTGGGTACTGGCCTGGCCCGGTGTCACCGGGGCCATCGTCGGCGCCCGGCGTCCCGACCAGGTGGACGGCTGGCTGGGCGCCGGCGCGCTGGAACTCACCGCCGCCGACCTGGACGAGATCGCCGCCGCGATCGCCCGCACCGGGGCCGGCACCGGCCCCGTCCGTCCCTGACCGCCCCTTCCGGAGGAACCCCGTCATGTCCCTGGTCGTCATCGCCGAGTGCCGGGCCCTGCCCGGCCACGAGGACCGGCTGCGCACCGTGTTGGAGTCACTGATCGAACCGTCGCTCGACGAACCCGGTTGCCTCGCCTACCGGTTGTACGCGGACCCCAACGACGGCGCCCGGATGGCGGTGGTGGAGGAGTGGACGGGCCACCGGGCCCTCGACGCGCACCTGTCCACCGGCCACGTCCGCCACGCCGTGGAGGTCCTGGACGCCGTCCTGGCCGAACCGATGGCAATGCGCCGCCTGGCGGCCGCCCCGGCGGGGTGAGGCGCCGGGGCGCGGGCCCCGCCGGCACGGCATGCGGGCGCCGCCCGGTTCTCGGCGGCGCCCCTCGTGGTGGTGCTGCGCCCGGCGGGGGTCATACGTGGCAGTGCGTGTTGACGAGGAGGGTGTCGGCGGGGAGGGCGAGGAGGTAGGCGAGGACGCCCGGCCAGCCCTTGCCGGTGCCGGGCCGGTGGTGGCATTCGGCGGGGCTGGCGCAGGTGCCGTGGAGGGGGTGGTCCTGCTCTCCCGGCTCGTACCACCAGCCGTCGAGGGTGAGCACGTTGTGGCTCGGCACCACGCTGGCGGCCCACACCTCGGTGTACTGCTCGCGGGTCCGCTCGCTGATGTGGACCGGGGCCCACGCGAACCGGAAGTGGTCCGCGATGTCGGGGCGGGCCAGGGCGGGCGCCTCCCTGGCCCAGGCCAGGAGCGCGGGTTGGGCCCGGTAGGCGGCGGCCTCTCGTGACGTCCCGTAGGTGGCGTGGGTGCCGCCCGCGGCGAGGTGCCGGTGGTAGAACGCCTCTTCGGGTTCCGCGCCGGGGTGGCGGGCGGCCACGTCCTGCCAGCGGTCGTGGACCCGGCCCGCGTGTTCGGCGGCCTCGGCGCGGAGGGCGTCGCGGAAGTCGACCAGGCCACGGGGCGCACCGGCCGTACGGCCGGGGGCGTCGGGCTCCGGTGTGCCGTCCCGCCACGGGCGGGTGGTGATCAGTCGGGGGTCGCTCTCGTGGCCGGCCAGTACCGGCAGGCCGGCGCGGATCCGGTAGCTGTCCCACATCCAGTGTTCGACAGGGCCCTCGCCTTCCGTCAGGAACGGTCTCATCGCCTCGGCGACGGCCTCGTCCACGTGCGGCGCGGCCGAAGCGGGCAGACACACGATGATCGACAGATGAGCCATCCCGGGATCGTAGGCCGGACGGACCTCGAGTGCGACGCCGGTGGTGCCGCAGATCGTCGGCGGCACCGGCCTTCCGTCCTCCGTCCGCCACTGCGGCGCCGCGCTGGAGCACGGTCGGCCCGTGGTCACGAACGGGTGGAGGCGCACGGGATCACCACTCGGGGCCGCCGCGACAGGGGCCGCCGGGCCGCCGGGCCGACGTGCCGGCCAGGGCCGGGGCGAGCTGGGCCGATGTGCGGGGTGGGGGGGGGGGGGGGGGGGCCCCCCCCCCCCCCCCCCCCCCCCCCCCCCCCCCCCCCCGCACGGCGCAATCCCGCGGCCCCCGGCACCGCTCCCACCCCCCCGGGCGCCCCCCCCCCCCACCCCTCCACGTCAGCCGACGTCGCCGGCCGACCAGAACGGGCAGAACGCCGAGGGCCGCGGCGCCACGTCGGCCGGGCCGCCCGGGTGGCGGGCGATGCCCGGAGTGCCGGGCGGGTGGCCGATCCGCTCGGCCCGGGCGACCGGCGGCGAGGTGGCCGTCAGGTAGGCGTTGCCCACGGTGCCGAAGTCCAGGCCCAGCCGGTAGCCGTGGGCGGTGGTGGCGTAGAGGCCGGGCATCAGGTGGTCGGCGTTGACCGAGGTGATGAGGTGTCCGCTGCGCCGCCAGTGCCGCTCGACCACACCGAGCAGGGCGCCGCGCCGGGCGGGCGAGACCACCGTCAGGATGTTGCGGTTGCGGCTGACGTACCAGCAGGCGGGATCGTCGGGTGCCGCGTCGCCGGGCGGCAGCGTCCGGCCCGCGGTGGGGACGCCGGGCTGCCAGGTCAGCGGGGGCCGGATCGCGTCCAGGGTGTGCTGGAGCAGGGCTTCGCAGTGGTTCGCCGCGCCGGCCTGGTCCTGGTCCTGGTCCTGGGACTGGTCCTGGACGTGGGCCTGGTGCCGGGCCTGGTCCGCCGTCTGCCCGTCCGACCCGGGCCCGGTCCATCCGCCGCTCATCTCGGCGCCATCGGCTTGTTGCGGTCGCCGTGCCCGGTGACCACGTTGGCGGTGGCCTTGAGGGTGGCGGGGTCGCCGAGGTCGGCGTCGGCGCCGGTGCGCAGCGCCACGTTCTTCACGTCCATGTCCTCCGTCCAGCCGCTGTCACCGGTCACCACGGTGTTGCCGGTCCAGTCGCCGGCCTGGGTGGCGCCCATCAGCGTGCCGCTGTGGTTGCCGGTGCCGATGGCCGTGAGGTTGGGCTGCCGGCCGTCGTGGGTGATCTTCAGTCCGTTCTGGAACTGGCCGAAGGTCTGGCTGCCGTCGTCGCCCCCGCCGGATCCGCCGGTCATCGTGATCGAGGTGCCGGCCACCCGGGGCGGCGCGTCGTAGTTCATCCAGACCACGGTGGCGGTGGACGCCTGCGGGTCGGCCTGGTGGGCGGCCACCGCGAGCTGGCGGCCGTAGCCGAGGTCGCCGTTGACGAAGGTCTCGTCCAGGCCGCCCTTGGCCGGGACGTAGCTGGCGATGTTCGTGGCCTTGTCCGGGTTCCCGTACGACACGATCGGACCGTTGCCGCCCACCCCGAGGAGCAGCATCGGCGGGTTGGTCGGGGTGTCGAGCTGCTTCTGCAGCGCGTTCAGTGCTTCCAGCTTGGTCTGCGTCACTCCGGGGTCGGGGTGGCCGCCGGCCAGCTGCGTGGCCATCTGGTCGCGCAGCTGGGGGAGGTAGAGCCGGTTCGCCGCGTCCCGGTCCTGGGCGGGGATCCCGTCGGTGTTGCCGATCGTGCCCGGGTAGTCGTGGAGCAGTTGCTGGCGGGTGCCCTCGGGCAGCGAGTTCCACCAGGCCGCGGCGGCCTTCGGGTCCTTGTTCTTCTGGATGTCGTCCGGGAGGACGCTGTTCCACTGGCTGTGGGAGAGGTCGTCGGCGGCGGTCTGGTCGTCCACCGTGTCCTTCTGGCCGACGTCGGCGAGGTGGTTGATGCTGCCCGCCCAGCGTTCGTCGAAGCTCTGGATCCGCTGGTCGAAGTCCCTGATCCTCTGCTCGATCTCCGGGCGCTTGGCCTTCAGGGCGCTCAGCTGCTTCTGGAACTCCGGGTCGTTGCCGACCATGCCCGGGGCGCCGCTGGCGTCGTCCTCCATCTTGATGCGGACCTGCGGCAGCGCGTGGTCCGGCTCGAACAGCCAGTAGCCCGCGGCCTCGCACTCGTGCTTCAGCGCGTCCTGGTCGGCCTTCAGGAGCAGGAGTTCGTCGGCGGCGTCGCGGAACTGGAGGTGGATGCTCTCGAGCTCCTGCTGGCAGTTCCTCAACTGGCCTTCCAGGCTCTCCAGCTGGCCCTCGGCGGCGCTGGCCGCCTCACCGGTCCAGCCGGAGTTGAGCACCCGCTGCTGCGTCTTGATCCGCCAGTCGGCGGCGTGCTGGGTGAGCTTCTTCGCGACGGCCTCCCACCGCTCGGCGGCGGCGTGCAGATGGCCCGCGTCGGCGTAGCGCAGCTTGTTCCAGTACACGTCCTCGCTCACTGCGCACCCCCGGCCGTGCCGTCGAGCCGCAGGGTGCCGGTCTGCTCGGCCTTGCGGTAGTTCGCGGCGGTGGTGATGAGGTTGCCGGCCGCGGAATCGAGCTGGCCGGCCAGCCGGTCCAGGTGGGTGTGCCAGACGTCCCAGCAGCGGTCGGCGGCGTCCCCGATCTTCCAGCCGTACAAGCCGTTGCTCGGGGCGTCCCCACTCTTCGGGTCCGAATAGTGCTCCCGCGTGGACGCCGGGTTCTCCCCGCGCATCTGCCCGGCGACCTCCTTCCCCGCCTTGCCGGCGCCGTCCAACTCATCCGGCTTGACCGTGTACCCCGCCACAGCCGTCCCCCTGTTCTTCGTCTGTGTTCTCCTCGCCGGCGTCCTGCCCGGTGGCAGCACGGCCGGCTCCGTGACCGCCCGGCGCTGCCGCGCTCGAACCGGTCCGGCGGCACAGCGTAGTAGATCGCCAGAAGCCGCCCGACGCGGGCGGCGGCGCCGTGCCCCGCGGGCCAGCCGGGGGGTTGCCACGGCCGGGCGCTCACCGCCGGGGCCCGCCGCCGGGGGCCCGCCGCCGGAGCCCGCTCGGAGCGCCGGTGGCCGCGCTGGCACACCTCGGCTCTCACGGCTTGCCGGAGGAGACCCAGACCTTCACGGTGCTGCCCGGATCGATGCGGGTGCCGCCCTCCGGTTCCTGCTTGACGACCTTCCCCTTCTCCCACAGCTCGTCAGGGACGGTGTGCTCCTCCAGCTTCACGTGGGCGATCTCCGCACAGGCGCGCGCGTCGGTGACGGCCATGTACGTGAGGTTCGGGGCGTACGGCTCGTCGCTGGTCGCGTACGCGTCGCAGGTGACCAGCTTGCCCGTGGCCCGGGGATCGCCGCCGGTCGAGATCCACACCTTGACGGTGCTGCCCGCCTGGATCTCCGTCGGGCCCGGTTGCTGTTTCGCGACCTGTCCGCTGGGCGTGCTCGCGTCCTGGATGGTCCCGGCCTCCTCCAGCTTCAGACCGGCGATCTCCGCGCAGACGCGCGCCTTGGCCGCGGTCTTGCCCGTGAACCGGGGGTTGTAGACCTTGCCGTGCGTCTCCTGCACCTCGCAGGCGGCGAGGTCGCCCGTGGCCCGGGGGTCGCCGCCGGCCGAGATCCAGACGGTGACGGTGCTACCGGTCTTCACCTCCTGGGACTCCGGTTCCTGCCGCACCACGGTGTCCTTGTCGGACTTGTTGCCCTTGGTCGTGTTCTCCTGCAGCTTCAGTCCCGCGATCTCGGCGCAGCTGTGCGCCTCGGCGGGCGACATGCCCCGGAAGGTCGGAGGGGAGATCTTCCCGTCGAAGGGCACGGGGTCGCAGCCGGCGAGCGCCCCGGTGGCCCGGGGGTCGGGCGTGTGGGAGGAGGAGGGGTGCGAGAGCCGGGACCACACGCCGGAGACGGACGTGGCCGCGATGCCGAGGATCATGACGGCCACCACCGCGCCGTAGACGCGCAGAGCCCGCCTCTTGCGCCGGATCAGGGCGAGCTGCTGCTCCGGGTTCATGCCCGGAGAGGACATCGTCACGCCGGGGGTCGTGAAGAGGGGCGCCGTGGACGTGGGGGCCGTGGACGTGAAGGGGGGCGCCGTGGAGGTGGGGGCCGTGACGGTCGGCGGAACGTACGGGGGTATGCGCCGGGTCGGCGACTCGCCGGCCGCGACCCGCCGGATGTCGTCGGCCATGGCCTCGGCGCTCTGGTACCGCTCTGCGGGGTCCTTGCTCAGCGCGCGGGCCACGATCGCGTCGATGGCCGGAGCGAGCGCCGGATTGACCGAGGACGGGGCCGGCGGAGGCTGCTGCACGTGCTGGTAGAGGACGCTCAGCGCCGACTCGCCGTCGAACGGCAGCGTGCCGGTGACGAGTTCGAAGAGCATGCAACCGACCGAGTAGAGGTCGGACCGGGCGTCGGCGGGCTTGCCGAGCGCCTGCTCGGGCGAGAGGTACTGCGGTGTGCCGAGCACCGTGCCGGTCTGCGTCATCGCGGTGGCGTCGGACTGAAGGGCGCGGGCGATGCCGAAGTCCATCACCTTGACGACGCCGTCGGCGGTCACCATCACGTTGGCGGGCTTGATGTCGCGGTGGATCAGCCCGCGTCCGTGGCTGTACGCCAGCGCGTCGAGCACGGCGGCCGTCATGCTCAGCGCCGTCGCACCGTCTGCCCCGGCACGATCCCTGACCTGCTCCCGAAGCGAGCGTCCCTGGACGTACTCCATGACGATGTACTGCGCGACTCCGCCGCCATCGGCGTCGTCCGTCTCCTCGCCGAAGTCGTGGACGGCGACGATGTTGGTGTGGTTGAGCCCGGCGACTGCCTTCGCCTCCCTGCGGAACCGCTCGCGGAAGGCCGGATCGCGGGCCAGGTCGACGTGCAGGGTCTTCACCGCGACGGTGCGGTCCAGTACCGTGTCGTGGGCGCGGTGGACGGAGGCCATTCCCCCCTCGCCGAGCGCCGCCTCCAGCACGTAGCGACCGTTCCCGACCGTGCGCGGCCGCCCTTCTCCGGGCAGTCTCTCGGTCTTGTCGGCATCCATGATCATGTCCTTCTCCCGGCCGCGCGCCCCGCGTAACCCGCCCCGCGCAACCCGCCCCGCACTCCGCCATTTGCTCCGGACCCGGCGATCGCCGACAACCGGTGTCCTGCCGGGCCGTCAAGACCGCTTACCGGTCGGCCTGGCGGCCTCACCGTGGTGCATGCTGCGCCACGATGTCAACCGGGTTCCGGTGTGAGGTGGTGACCAGCCTTCGGGTGCTGCCCTCATCCGGGGGCGGGACGCGGTGGAACGGCTGGTCACGGCACGCGGGCAACTCACCGATGGCCGGTGGAAGTTGATCGACCCCTACCCGCGAGTCGTCGAGGTCGGCTGGTTTGGCCCGTTCGGCCGGTTCGGCCGGTTCGGCCGGTTCGGCCGGTGCGGCCGGTTCCGGCCGGTGCGTGTCGGTGCCGGAAGGCCGGTCCAACGCGTCGGCACGCAGTGGGAGCGGTGGGGGACACGGAGCCCGGCCTCATAGCCGGCCGTACCGCGCCGCCACGAGTGAAGCGCTTGACCCTCACGCGGCGTGATGCCGCATAGTCGCCGGTGTGGAAGAGCACGAGCACCTGACCGTTGGACGTGTGGCCGAGTTGGCCGCCGTGAGCGTCCGCACCCTGCACCACTATGACGAGATCGGCCTCGTCCAGCCGTCCGCGCGGACCGGCGCCGGATACCGGGCCTACTCGGCGGGCGACGTGGAGCGCCTGCGGGAGGTGCTCGCCTTCCGGCGGCTGGGCTTCGGATTGCGCGAGATCGCGGATCTCGTGGACGACCCGGCCACCGACGCGGTCGCGCGCCTGCACCGGCTGCGCGACCTGCTGGTGGAACAGCGGGACCGCACCGCCGTCATGGTGACGGCCATCGACAAGGAACTGGAGGAACGGGCCATGGGAGTCAGGACGACGCCGGAGGACCAGCTGAAGGCGTTCGGCGCGCAGTTGTACGAAGCGATCGGGTCCGCCTACCCGGCGACCCGGCGCACCGAGCCACGGATCGCCGCGAGGATCTGGGAGGCGCTCGGGGACGCGCGGACGGTGCTGAACGTCGGGGCCGGCACCGGCTCCTACGAACCCCCGGACCGGGAAGTCACGGCGGTGGAGCCGTCGGCGGTGATGCGGGCGCAGCGTCCCGCGGGTGCGGCGCCGTGTGTGGCCGCCAGTGCGGAGCGCCTGCCGTTCGCCGACCAGTCCTTCGACGCCGCGATGGCGGTCAGCACGGTGCACCACTGGCCGGACCCGATCGCCGGACTGCGCGAGATGCGGCGGGTGGCCCGGCGCGTGGTGGTGTTCACGTACGACGCCAGTACGACCGGCTGGCTCCAGCGGTTCTGGCTCACCCGCGACTACCTCCCCGAATTCGCCGGCCTTCTCGCCGACTGGCCGTCCCTGGCCGACATGACCCGTGCGATCGGGGGCCGCGCGGAGCCGGTGCTCATACCGTGGGACTGCGCCGACGGCTTCTTCGAGGCCCACTGGCGCCGGCCCGAGGCGTACCTGGACGAACACGTGCGCCGCGCGGTGTCCGTGTGGACCAGGGTCGGCCCGCAGGCCGAGCGGCGGGCGGTGGACCTGCTCCGCGCCGACCTCGCCTCGGGCCGCTGGGCCGAGCGCAACCGCGACCTCGTCGCCCTCGACGCGGCCGAGCTCGGCCTCCGCCTGCTCGTCGCCTGACCACCGCGTCCGAGGGCGAGCCCTGGGGAATCCCTTGCGCCGGCGCCGGAGGACGCGCCCCCTACGGGCCCCGGCGCCGGCCCCGGGGCCGGGCGGCACCGGGACCGGAAGGTGACAGCGCCTGATCGGACCAGGTGGCCGTGTGCTTCTCGCGGGCGGCTCGTTGAGCGGGTGTGGCCGATGAGACGAGGGGACCCGGGGCGACCGCCCCGATGCTGTGGGCGTTGGCGGTGCGCACGGCCCGGCAGGGGCAGCCGTTCGCGGAGCTGATCCTGGAGGTCGGTGCGCAACTGCACGACCGGTTGATGGTCGACGCGGTGGAGAGCGGCTTCGTTCTCGCGGTGGGGGAGCCGCCGGTGACGAGCGGAGTCCTCGAGATCGCCGGCCGGCGCTTGGCGCGGTTGGTACTGGTGGGCGGGCGGGACGCCTGGGTGCCGGCCTCGTCCCCCACGGTGTCGTCGCGTTGGATGTCGGCCGCGGTGGGGCGCGGTGGAGCGATCGTCATCCTGGTGCCGCCTGGCACCTGGCCCGCCGATGTGATGACGCTGCCGGCGCCCGAGCGCGTGGACGTGGTCGCCCAGCGGCTGGAGCGGGCCCGCGAGGACGGGTCCGCTCTGCACGGCATGGTGGCCGTCACCGTGGAGGAACCATCCCCCTGAGCCCGCGGGCGGGCACGCCCACCACGACCCGCGCCGTCTCCCGCGAGCCGACAGCGCGCACCCCGGCGCCCTCGACGTCCGCCTCGACAGCCGCGCCACCCAGAGCCGGCTCCGCACCAGGCTCCGCGGCGCCCGCGAGTTCCTCGCCGAAGGGGTCGGTCGGCCGTTCAAGCAGGGATCCTGACGTGCTGGCGCGGATGAGCGTACGAACCCGTTCGGTGATGCGAGATCAAGGGGCCGCGCTCAAGGCGGTGCGTCCCCGAAGTACCGACCGGCCATCGGCTCTGGCCCGGACAGGACGGCACCCCGTCCGGCGCTGGTGGCCGGCTCCATGGCCGCCCCACCAGGCCGAGCCGGCGCGCGACCGGGTCGCCGACCTGCCTGGACGGATCCGGCCCCTGTTCGGTCAGGAGCCGGACCGGGATTGCGGCGGCGTGCACCCGGCGGCTGTGGGTTGCGCCGCCGGGCTGGGCACGTGGTGTCCGGTCAGCTGACGCAGGTGACGATGACCTGCCAGTAGCCGGGCGCGATCACGTCGCTCTCCGAGTCGCACTGGGCGTCGGTGTACCCCGCGGCGTGTGCTGCGGCCCAGGCGTGGTTGGAGGCGTAGACCGGGTTGACGCCGTAAGCCTTGAAGTACCTGATCGTGGTGGCCGACGCGTCGGTGACGGCACCTGCGAGGCCGAGCAGGGCTGCCGTGGTGAGGGTGACGGCGGCGATGCGGCGAGGAAGCGAAATCATGGCTGTTCTCCACTTTTCCTGATGGATGGTGCGGGAGTCG
This sequence comes from Kitasatospora sp. NPDC127111, assembly GCF_042677465.1. Taxonomy (NCBI): domain Bacteria; kingdom Bacillati; phylum Actinomycetota; class Actinomycetes; order Kitasatosporales; family Streptomycetaceae; genus Kitasatospora; species Kitasatospora sp. NPDC127111. Next base: position 44,066 of record NZ_JBHXTG010000061.1, on the reverse strand, counting down.
GCACGCGCAATGTGACTGCGAACTGCAAGCAGGGACTGTAGCAATCGATGGGAATGCCCGACAGACGCACGACCGTCGGTGCCAATGAGAGCCGCGTTCGGCAGGGTGTCGGATTTGTGGTCAATCTGCGGGATTCAGCCTTCGCGGCGGGGGCTGATTCGGTAAGTCGCCCCGCATGAAACGAGCCAATTGTCCCATTGGGATTGGAATTCATTGACCTATTCCTGCCAGCCGGGGAATGCGGCTCGTACCCGGAGCGGCCGCGGCGACAGTTCGAGGGCGTGATCCGGTGATTCCGGAACGGGCGGGCAGTGGCGGGAGATGCCGCAGGCGCCCCGGAGTGGATCGCAGGGACGGGCGGCCGCCGTGCGCGCGCGAGCGGTACGATCCGCCCAGGATGATCGCGGTGGCCACGTCGATCGCGATGATGGGCCTGTCGGGCATCGCCGAGGCGTACCCGGGCGATCCCTCCGTGGGCTCTGGCTACCCCAATCACACCGACTCGGTGGTCTGCGTGCAGAAGTTCAACCACCGGTACATCGCGGATCCACCGATCGAGGTGGATGGCGCGTTCGGCCCGCAAACCGCCTACGCGATCGAGCAAATCCAGGTGAAACTCAACCAGGCCCTCCATGCGAGGATCGAGGTCGACGGCGTCGTCGGGCCACGCACCGCGGACGGGATGCTCGCGCCATCCTCCGCAGCGACATCCGGCTGGACCGCAGCGAGGCGGACACGTGCTACTTCGCCCTCCCCGGCTGACGATTGGCGGCCGACCTCATCCGTCATTCCACCCCGGGGAGTTCACGTGAGGTGCCGGCCGGCGGCCTTCCAGCCCGTTGAAGATCGCCTCCCGACTCTGTGATGATCTTTTCCCGAACTCAGGGAGGCGCCGTGGACAATCAGGTCGAAGCAGCCGGGGCCGACGCTCGCAACGCCGGCGACGAGGGCACTCGGTACCGGCCGGGTGACGTCTTGAGGCTGGAGTGCCCGTTCACCGAGGTCGTGGTCACCGGGGTTTCTCGGTGCCACGTCGCCTTGCGCTGGCCGTGGTGGGAGATCGACACGGCGGCGAACGGGATCGAGTGGAACGGCCAAGTAGCCCTGCCGACGCCCGCGGGCCACGGCTGGGAGAACGCGTACTTCCGAACGAGGCCGGCGGAAGACACCCTGAAGGCAGGCGACCGGTGCCTGGTGGGGATGCCTCCAACCGTGGTGCACGTCCTGGCGGTCGACCATTTCGACCCGCCCCTGGTGACGGGGTGGCTGCCACGACCGGCGACCTACGTCCACGTCCTGCGGCAGGGCGAGACCTATGACGCCGGGATCGAGGAGCAGGGGTACGAGATCGACCCGGTCGGCGGCGAGCCGATCCAGCTCGACCTGATCTTCCGTCCTTTCGCGTTCCTGGAAACCGGCGACGAGGTCGTCGACCACGACGGGCGCGCATGGAGGTTCGACCCTCCCTGGCGGTGGCACGCGTTCGACGGCGGGCAGCCGAGCACTCCGTCCTGGCCGCTGGCCCTGCTCTTCCGTGGTGGCGAGCCGGCCCCCGAGGCCGTCGCGGCCGTCGCGGAGGCAACAGCCACGGGCAGTCACGTCCAGGAGATGAGCCGCTGGGTGGAACTCACCCTGGCGGAACCGATCACTCCCGCCTGACCTGCCCCGGACGCCGGCACCGTGTGTCGTCGCGCGGGCATGAGTCACGCCCGAGCGGTGGGGGAGTGCAGGCCCGTCAGCGCAGGCCCGTCACCGCGTGCCGGATGTACCCGCCGGCGGGCATCGCGGCCGTCGGGCCGGCGACGCGCCGGGCCGGCGACGCGCCGGGCCTCAGGCACCCCCCGATCGCTTCGCCGCCGCGCGACCACCCTGAACCTACGGGCCTGAACGCGCCGGCCCCTGGGGCGCGGGCGCGGTGACGTCGAGCGGCCGAGGCGGGGTGGTACGGATGACGTTCACGGTGGGTGATGCTGCCGGCAGCCTCGGACAACGGGCGTACCACGGCCGCCAACGAGCGCACCGACGGCTGACACCGGGCGCCACCCCGCCCCGAAGCGGCCCGGCGCCGCCCTTCACGGACCCGGACCCGGCCACGGACCCTGCTCAGGTCAACGAGCCGCCCTGACGGCTACGGCTGGGGCTACGCCCCCGGCCGTCGGCCAGCGCGGACCGTCCACCGGATCGTGCAGCCACACGAACTGGCCGTCCGGACGCACCGTCATGCCGTAGTCGTACGGGCCCGGCCGACCGAGCTCCTCCCACCGCGCCCACGCGGCGAGCAGGTCGTCGGCGAGGCGCCGGGGCCCGCCCTGGAACACCTCCAGCTTCCCGCCGCCGACCGCCGACAACGCCGCCCACGACCGGGCGCCGTCGTACAGCCACGTCGAGACCCCGTCCTCGTCCGCCCCGGTGACCACCTGCACGTCCGGCAGCGCCACCCGCAGCGCGAAGCGCAGGTTCCAGTCGGCGGCCAGCGGCGCGAGGTCCCGCTCCACCGTGTTCTCGCTGTCGGCCGGGCCCTCGCCGCGCACCGCCGCGTAACCCGCCCAACCGGCCACCGGCACCAGCCCGGTGGTGCGGTCGGCCATGAACTGGGCCAGACCCTGGATCCAGCCCGTCGCACTGCGCCCGTCGGTGGCGACGTCCAGGGCGACGTGCCCGAGGCGCCCCCAGGGGACGACGAGCCGACCGCCCGGCCGGACCGCTTCCACCCACCTCCACGGCACCCGCTCGACCGCGTACGTCGCGATCAACCGGTCCACCGGCTCCGCCGGCACGCTGGTGGTGGCGTCCCCGACCCGGACGTCCACGTCCAGGCCGACGGCCGCGAGCCGCTCGCGCGCGAAGCCGGCGAGGCCTTCGTCCAGCTCGGTGGACACCACCCGGCCGGGTCCGGCCCGCCACGCCGCGAGAGCCGCGTTCCAGCCCTGTCCGGTGCCGACGTCCCACACCCGGTGCGCGGGCTCCAGCAGCAGGGAGTCGAGCATGTCGACCACCACGCCCTGCGCGGACAGGCTGGAGGACGGCAGCCCACCCGTCACCTGCGTGACCGCGGCCGCGTCCTGGTCGTCGTACAACTCCCGCGCCCAACCGTCCGGGTCCACCGACCTGTCCACCGGTACGTAGGCCTGCCCGTCCCACCGCAGCAGCCGGTCCGGCGCGAACAGGTCGCGCGGCAGCGCCGCCACCGCCTCCCGCAGCCACGGCGACCGCTCCGGCCAGGCCCCGCGCGCGGCCATCGCCTCCTCCAGGCGCGCCCGCCGCAGGGCCAGCCCGGTCACTTCTTGTGCTTCGGGTCGCTCGGCGGCGGGGTCGGGACCTTCCCGTCGGCGTTCCCCGGCGGCGGACTCCCCTGGCCCGGATCCGCGGGCGGCTTCTCGTGCTTCCCCATCCCAACCCCCTCACCGTGCACCGGACAACAACGCCGCCATCCTGCCCGCCGCACCTCATCCGCGATAGGGGGCGCAGTAGTACACCGGGGGCGCCGGCCACGGCACGCACGCCCCGGGGATGCCACGGGCCAGGCCGACCGCACCGGAGCCGCCGGCCGGTTGTACCCGTCGCGGCGGGGGCACCATGACGGAGGCGGGTAACGGCACCGGGACGGCAGCGGTCGCCCTGGATGCCGGGCGGTGCAGCGGGAGGAACACCCGCCTGACGCAACGGGAGCCGGTAGAACGGGGGCGGGATCATGCGGCGAAACCCCGGGGAAACCATCGTGGTGGTGGTGTTCGCGGTCATCATCGTTCTGATCGTCTTCTTCAAGGACGACGAAGGGGACGGTGGGCACAAGAACCGCCCCGCCGACCCGGGCGGCTACTCCAACCCGTTCCCCTACCAGCCTCCCCCGCCGCCGTATCCGGGGTGGCCGGGCCCACCGCCAGGTTCCCTTCCGAACCGGTAGCCGCCGGCCAGGCAGCACCCGGTCCCTGGCCGGAGGATGTGAGCGACCGCGCCCAGGTCCTGCGTCCCCGGCACCGCGTCGCGGGCTGCGATCATGGGTCGTCGGCCTAGGGGCAGGGGGACCGCATGGAGTTACGGCAGCTGCGCTGCTTCGTCGCCGTCGCCGAGGAGCTGCACTTCGGCCGGGCTGCCGAGAAGCTGTTGCTCGGTCAGCCCGCTGTGAGCCAGCAGGTCCGGCGTTTGGAGCGGGAGCTGAAGGTCGCATTGTTCGACCGTTCGCCCCGCTACGTCCGGCTGACCCCGGCCGGCGAACGATTCCTGCCCGCGGCGAGGGACGTCCTGGCCGCGGAGGACGCCGCCCGCGCCCTCGCCGCCGATCTGGCCGCGCCCACCGTGCTCCGGCTCGGGACCATCACCGGGCTCGGCGAGCGGCTCGATCTGATCCTGGACACCTACCAGCGACGGGCCGCCGGTGTGCGCGTCGAACTCCATTCCGTTCCGGTGCGGGAACGGCTCGCCCAGCTGTCGGACGGTCGTCTCGACGCCGCGTTCGTGCGCGGCGCCATCGCCGGGAGCAGCGCCGATCTCCGGTTCCTGCCCGTCTGGCAGGACGAGCTGCTGCTCGCGCTGCCCGCCCGGCACGCGCTCGCCGGCCAGCCCGAGGTCGATCTCGGGGAACTCGCCGCCCTGCCGCTCAGGCTGACCGAACGCCGCAACCACCCGGCGCTGGTGGACCTCGTGCTGGACGCCTGCGCACGGGCCGGCTTCCAGCCGACCCTCGTCCCGGCCTGCACCACCCTGCAGGACACCCTGGCATCGATCGGCACCGGAACCCCGATGTGGACGGTCGTGTACGCCGCCAACGCCCGGATGACGAACACCCACCGGATCGCCTTCCGCCCCTGCCGGACCCGGCTGGCCCTACCGACCTCGATCGCCGTACGGCGCTCCGCCCCGCTCCCCCGACTGCTCCTGGAAGCCTGCCGCCAGACACCCCCGAGCTGGGACGATCAGGATTCGTGATCGCTGCCAGAGCGATTCGGGTCTGGGTGCGGGCCGCCCGATCGGGTGGACTGGTCCCGGCCGGAAAGCCCGGCAGGAAAACCCGGTGAGGAGCCGACGATGCCGATCGTCACCATTCAGCAGGGGCCGCGCGAGGTCGAGCGGAAGCGCGAGCTGGTCAAGAAGATCACCGAGGCCTTCGTGGAGGCACTGGAGGTACCCGCCGAGAGCGTGTCCGTGTGGATCCAGGAGTATCCGGCGGAGAACTGGGGCGCGGCCGGCAGGCTCACCGCGGACCGGTAGCCGTGGAGCGTGTCCGACCCATGGTCATCCGGCCTCTTCCCGGGGCCGGATGCCCGGGCGGGTGACGGCCGACGACCAGGGCGTCGACCCCCGGCGGCCCCGGTGAGCGTGGGCGCCTCACCCTGGGCTAACCTGCCCCCTCGTGGACGTTCACCCCGAGCCCTCGACCCTGCGCGTGTTCGTCGCACTGGCTCCGCCCGACGACGCCAAGGACGAACTGGCCCGGGCCCTGCAGCCGGCCTATGCCACGTATCCGCGGTTGCGGTGGAACAGGATCGAGGACTGGCACATCACCCTGGCCTTCCTCGGTGAACTGCCGTCCACGACGGTGCCGATGCTGCAATCGGCGCTGGCCGGTTCGACTGCGTCGCACCCCGCCCTGCACCTGCGCCTGCGGGGCGGCGGCCACTTCGACCAGCGACTGCTGTGGAGCGGCATCGACGGGGACCTGGAGGGACTGCACCTGCTCGCCGCCGACATCCGGGACGTGATCAGGTCCTGCGGCATCGAGTTCCGGGACCGCCCGCTGCGTCCTCATCTGACCCTGGCACGGTCGCGCCGCGACGACGCCACCAGCGTGCCGCAGGCCGCGGCCGGGCTCACCGGGTTCGTGGGCCGGCCGTGGTGGACGGAACGTCTCCACCTCGTCGGCAGCAACATCGGCCGTGGTCCCGGGCCGATCCGCTACCGCGACATCGAGTCGTGGCGGTTCGGCGCCGCCGTCCGGGCCGGGGGCGACGACGGCCCTCCCGAGCCGTAGGACGCCGGCGGGGGAGGGAAGGACGGTGCGCGCCCTCGCCGCCGAGACCGGCGGAGCGGTTCGACCCGGCCACGACCCTGGTCTCCAGCGCTCGCTGCACGCCGGCCACCACGGCCGCGACCCCGCCACGCGACCCCGCCATGCGGCCTCGCCACGTGGCGAGGCCGCATGGCCTCGCCGTCTGCGGTCGGGGCCTGTGCGTCCCGGTGTGGGCGTCAGGCCAGGTCGGGGGCTTCCAGGCGGGGATCGAGCACCTTGCTGGGCCGGTACCCGAGGGCTGCGCTGGCCTCCTTCGCGGCCGTGACCACGAGGGGGGCGATCCGGTCGACGTCGTCGACGGTCAGGCGCTGTGTCGGTGCGCCGATGCCGAGGACGGCCGCCAGGTCGCCGGCGTGGTCGAACACCGGTGCGCTGATCGATCCCACCCCTTCGTGCCGTTCGTCGAACGCGGCGGCGTAGCCCTGGGACCGGGCCTGCCGGGTCTGCTGGTCCAGGACGTCGATGTCGACCGGGGTGTGCTCGGTGAACCTCGGCAGGCCGTCCCTGATGAGGTCGGTGCGGGCCGCGGGGTCGTAGGCCAGGAAGATCTTGCCCGGTGCGCCGGCGTGCAGGGGCATCACCATGCCGACTTTGAACAGCCGCATCACGACGTGACGGGTCTCGGCGACGGCGATGACGGTGCGGGACGCGCCGTCCCGGACGTACAGGCAGGCGGTCTCGCCCGTTTCGTCGCACAGTTTCTGCAGGACCGGCTTGGTCCGCTGGACGAGGTCGAGACCGAACGTGCCCGGGGCGGCCCACTGCACGAGGGCGAGCCCGATGCGGTACCGGTCGCCGCTGCGGTCGAGGAAGCCCTCGCGGACGAGGTTGTGCACCAGTCGCTGGCAGGTGCTCGGGTGGAGTCCGCTGCGCTGGGTGATCTCCCGCAGGGTGGGTTCGGGCTCCGTGACCGAGAAGCAGTCCAGGATCTTCGTGATCTTGCCAAGCACCAGCAACGGGGGTGTGCCCGTGCCGCGGTCAGTCGCCACGTGGAGCCTTCCTGCGTCGTCCGAGAACTTCCGGCTTCCATGATCGATCCGGCTTGACAGCCACTATAGCAACTCACATCATGAGTCCCCGGTTCACGATGTGAGTCGAATCTGGATGACTCGAAGTCCAACGAAGGCAACCCGCACCGCTCGAACCCGCCCCGGACGTGAAGCCCGGGCGAGGCCTCGTCACCATCACCACGCCCACCGGAGGAAACCCCATGAGTCTCGATCGTCCCGTCACCCCCGACCCCTACGAGCTGCTGCCGGCGGCCGGATCGTTCGAAGTGACGTCCGAGGACGTCGCGGACGGCCAGCAGAAGCCCAACGCCCACGTGTTCAACGCCATGGGCGTCAGCGGCGACAACATCTCGCCGCAGCTGAGCTGGACGGGCTTCCCCGCGGAGACCAAGAGCTTCGTGGTGACCTGCTTCGACCCCGACGCACCCACCCCCTCCGGGTTCTGGCACTGGCTGGCGGTCAACATCCCGGCCACGGTCACCGAGCTGCCCACCGGCGCGGGCGCCGGCGACGACTCGCTGCCGGCCGGGGCGTTCCACGTCCGCAACGACTACGGCACCGCCAACTACGGCGGAGCGGCCCCGCCGCAGGGTGACCAGGTCCACCGGTACTACTTCGTGGTGCACGCGGTGGACGTCGAGAAGCTGGACGTCACGCCGGACGCCTCGCCGGCCGTCGTCAGCTTCAACCTCGCGTTCCACACGCTCGCCCGCGCGATCATCACCCCGGTGTACTCGCACTGACGAACCCCGCCCGGTGGTGGCCCCGGGACTCCCGCGGCCACCACCCCTCACCGCCACGCGAGGACACCACGCCACGGTGGCCCGCGAAGGGACCGGCGCGCCTCACCACCCGCCGCGGAAGCGGCGCCCCTCCCGGTGGCGCCGCTCCCGATGGAGGTCGCGTCAGTGCTCCCGCCGGTGAGCGCATTGCTCCGGTCCGGTGCCGCCCGCCCGGGCGATACCGAACCGGCCCGCCCCCCACCACCGCCCGCCTCCGCACCCGTACCGGGCCGCCATCGCCGGGTGGACCGTCCCCCTCCGTGCTGAGCTGAAGACTCCGCTCCCGTACCCCGGAGGAAACCCGTGTCCCGTCTCCGCCCGCTGGGCGCCGCCACCGGCTGCGCCGCCCTGGCCCTGGCCCTGCTCGCCGCCACCCCCGCCACCGCCGTCGCGCCGCCGCTCTCCGACCCCCACGTCCTCGTGCACTTCGATCCGAAGCTCGGGCAGCTCGCCGAGAACATCGCCCTCGAACCCGACGGCTCCGCCGACGTCACCTTCCTGGCCGCCCGCCAGGTCGCCCGGGTCGGTCTGGACGGCTCGGTCACGGTCCTGGCCACCCTGCCCGCCCCGACCAACCCCGACGCCCCGGTCGTCCACTTCCCGGCCGCCACCGGCATCGCCAGGGCCCATGACGGCACCCTCTTCATCGGCTACGCCACCGGGGACGAGCTCTCCGGCATCTGGCGGCTGACCCCCGCCGGCGTCCTCACCCAGCTCGCCAGCATTCCGAACACCCTGGTCAACGGCCTCACCCTGGACGAGCGCAAGGGCCAGATCTACGCCGCCGACTCAGGACGCGGCGTCATCTGGCGGGTCTCCACCGGCACCGGTGAGGCGACCGCCTGGGCGTCCGGCCCGGACCTGGAGCCGGCCGGCTTCATCGGCGCCAACGGCATCAAGAAGCACCACGGCGCGATCTGGGTCTCCAACACCGACAAGGGCACCCTGCTGCGCATCCCGATCTGCCCGGACGGCAGCTCCGGGCCGGTCGAGACCCGGGTCATCGGCCTGGGCGGGATCGACGACTTCGACTTCACCGGATTCAAGGACGACGCGCTGCTCGCCGCCCTGAACCCGTCCAGCGAGGTCGCGTACGTGACCGCGGACGGCACCACCTCCATCGTGCTGACCGCGGCGGACGGACTCTCCAACCCCACGTCCGTGGCCGTGAACGAGCACCGGGTCTACGTCACCAGCGCGTCCTTCAGCGCCACCCCGCCGGACCCGAACCTGCTGCTGGCACACCTCCACCGGTAGCCCGACCAGCCGTGCGTCCGCGATCGACGGGACGCCGGTTCGAATCGACGGGCTCCTCCCGGTGAGCCTGCCGACCGCGCGTCGGACCGTTCTCGTCGCCCGTTCGGACCTCTGGACGTTCCGCCGCGCCGGGATCAGCGATGCGCCGTTCGCGCCGCCCGTTCGACGGCCCGCCCCCGCGGGGACACCGCGCGGGCGGGGCCGTGTCCCGAAGGACAGGGTGGGGGATCGCTCGCGGAGCGGCCGCGAAGGGCCGTCAGCCGATCTGTTCGGCCAGGGCGAGGATGATGCCCGAGGGGCCGTGGAGGTAGCAGAGGCGGTAGACGTCCTCGTACTGCGCCACCTCGCCGATCAGTTCGGCGCCATGGGGGCGCAGACGGGCGATGGTGTCGTCGATGTCGTCGACGGCGAACATGACCCGGTGCAGGCCCAGCGTGTTCGGCGGCGGGTTGTGCGAGCCCTCGCCGACCGTCGCAGGGGTGTGGTACTGCGCGAGCTCCAGCCTGCCGTGGCCGTCCGGGGTCCGCAGCATCGCGATGTCACTGCGGACCCCGTCGAGTCCGACGGCCTGGTCCGCGAAGAGGCCTTCGATCCGTGCCGTGCCTTCGACCTCCAGGCCCAGTTCGGTGAAGAAGGCGACGGCGGCGTCCAGGTCCTCGACCACGATGCCGACGTTGTCCATCCGCTGAAGCGTCATGACGGTTCTCCCTCTGCGTAGCGCGGGCCCGTGAGCCACCGGTATACCGGGGACGGAGCCGGCGGCCCGTGCGCGACACCCGTGAACGGCCGAGCCGGCCGGCCACCACCGCCCCCTGCACACCACGGCCGGCGACGTCCAGCGCATCCTCATCGCTCTGCACCCCGGCACCTACGTCCGGCCGCACCGGCACGAGGGGACGGACCGGTGGAGCGGCACGGAGACGCTGACCGCACTCCAAGGTGCCATCGGCGCCGTCCTGTTCACGCCGCAGGGGCTGGTCGACACCGCTGTGCGGGTGGAGGCCGGGGGCCTCGTCGACATCCCCGCGGGGCAGTGGCACACCGTCGTGTGCCCGTCCGACGACACCGTCGTCCTGGAGGTCAAAGCAGGCTCTGCGCCCGTTCCGGACCGCGAGTGGCTCGCGGGCTTCCCGCCCGAAGGCGGTGCCGGGAGCCGCGACATGACGTACCGGTGGGCGAGGGCGGTCGGACCGCCGAACGGTCTCCGGTCACCTCGCTGAACGCCCGATGCGGCGGGCCGTCCTTCAGTGAAGGCGGCCCGCCCGGGCACTGCCCAGACCGCGCCCAGAACCGGCGATGTCCCGCCGCACCCCGCCCTACGACGTCGCCGTCGGCGAACGGTACGTGGGCAGTCGGACCGCGCACCACCCGGGGTAGGCTTCCGCTACAACGCCTGGGCCGAACAAGGGGATTCGGCGCCTGCGGCGATCCAACCGGCTCACGGGTGCGGTAGCTCAGCCGGCCGGTCCGGGCGGTGCCGCGTACGAGGCGCCGTGGGCCTCCCGGCGAGCGCGATCAGCTGCTCGCGGAAGCCCCCGGACCGGCGCCGCGTGGGACGCAGGGGGCGATGACGGTCAGGTGCAGGGTGTCCGGCGCCGTGTCGGGCTGGCCCACCACGACGGAGGCGGTGAACTTGTTCGCGTCGTTGGACAGGTCCAGTCGCTTGTCGTCGCTGTGCTGGACGGAGAAGCCGTCCTGCTTCAGTCGCTGCCGTACCGCCTCGAAGACACCGTGCACCTTCGACCCGGGGATCCCGCGCAGGTCGTACGTGATGTACGGCATGTACGTCGAGGGAGAGCCGATCGGCCCGGCCTCGCACTCGTCCTTGTCCACCAGCGGTTCGGCGACCCGCACGGTGTCCCTGTCGGGGAGCACGGCGAGCGCGCCGGACGCGTAGGCCTTGACCTTCTCCTCGGCCTGGCCGAGGTTCATCGACGGGGTGTCGCTCCCGCAGGCGGAGAGGGCGAGGAGGGCCGCGGGCAGCAGCCACAGCAGGGCGGAACGCGCGGACCGTCCGCCATCGGCGGTTCGCCCGGCCGGCACGGGCAGCGAGGATCGGCTCATGAGACCGGCTTCCCGGCGATGACCTGACCGAACGCCGTCCAGGACGGCGTGTTCGCGTTCCAGTAGTGGTCGTGGTCGGTGTCCTGGGACGGCAGGTGCTGCGCGCCGAAGGCCGGGTTCATCGGGTCGCGCCCGAAGCGCACGTGGTAGTCGTCGCTGAAGGGGTTGTAGTTGTCGGGGGAGAAGGGGTCGGGCGTCCAGTCCGTGATCGAGTCGCCGCCGCCGAGCACCGCGTACACCCTGGACGGGTCCATCGTCGTCCCCTTCGCCAGGTTGGTGTTGAGGTCGGCCGCCTTGTCGACGCCGACGCCGGGGCTTCCGGCGAAGATCACGCTGTCCACGGGCAGGCCCTTGTCGCGCATGGCGAAGCCGACGACCGTACTGCCGTAGCTGTGTCCGATGATCGTGTTGTGGGACGGCGACCCCTGGTGGGTGGCGCGCAGGCCGGTCTGGAAGTCGTAGAGGTTCTGCTCCGCGTCCTTGGCGTATCCCTCGTAGGCCGCGTCCGGGACCGCCTGCGGGAAGCCGGGCCTGGCCGACTGCGGTGCCGTGTAGTTCACGTAGGCGATCGTGGAAACCTTGCCGCCGGGGCTCGCCTGCATCGCGCTGCGGTACATCTCCTTCGCCTTGTCCATGGTGCCGCCCACCCCGCCGAGCCTGGACTCCGTGCCCGGGACGAAGGTGGCCACGTGGTCCGCGGTGTCCGGGTCGTTCAGCGCGAGGATCGCGCGGCCTCCCGGCGCCGCGGCGTCGAGCCCGAGCAGGAACGGCCGCGGGTCCTTGTCGGTGACGGGCAGGTCCAGGCGGTCCTGGAGCGCCTTGAGACCCTTGAGCTTGTCCTGCAAGGCGTCACGCTGGGCCTTCCAGACGATGTGGTCCGGACTCTCGGTGGCGCCGTACGGGGTTCCCGTCACCGAGAGGGGCTCGGACTTCTCGAGGTCGCCGAGCTGCTTCTGGAGGTCCGCCTGGGTCCGGGTCAGGTTCAGGCGGTTCGCCTGGTCGCGGACGGCCGCGGGGACTCCGTCGAGGTTGCCGATCTGGTCGGGGTTGTCGTGGATGAACTTCTGCTGCTCGGTCTCGGTGAGGCCGTCCCACCACGTCTTGACGCCGGCCGGGTCGGTGCCCTTGGCGGGTATCCGCTCGCGGGCGGTCTCGGCCGCCTGGTCCTTCGCCACCATGGCGGCGTCCAGGCCCATGCCGTTGCCGGCGTTGGCCGCGAAGTGGTTCAGCCGCGCGCTGATCTCCTGGTCCGCCTGGTCGGCCTCGTTCAGCGCGGCGGTGATGCGGTTGCTGATGGCGATGGCCGTCGTCTCGGCGCCGGCGCCCGCGTAGTTCGCGGACGTGGGCTCCTTGTCCCAGGTGATGGTGCCGTCCGGGGCGACGTTGAGCTTCGCGTTCTTGGCGTCGTCGAGGGCGTAGACCAGGTGGGCCTGGGCCAGCGCGAACTGCTCGGCGGCCTTGGCGAGCGCCTTGCTGACGAAGCCCAGTTCCTGCCGTGCGGACTGGAGTTCGGTCCCCAGGAACTGGATCCGGGCATGGGCGTGGTCGGACGCGGTGCCGGTCCATTGCGAGTGGTTGAGCCGGTCGACGACGTCGTGCTGCCAGGAGTCGACGTGCTGGCCGAAGGCCGAGTAGAGCTTGTCGAAGGCGTTCTTCGCGATGGTGATGTTGATGATGTTGGCGTCGTAGAGCGTCTTGATGTCCATCGACTACCGGGCCTCCCCGCCGGCCGGGGCCAGCACGGTGCCGAAGGGGTCGGGTTCGGCCGCGGCCGCCGCCCTGCCTCCCTGGCTGTTGAGGCGCCCGTGGACGTCCTTCTCGACCTGCCGGTAGTACCCGGCCGAGGTGGTGAGCTTGCCGCCGACATCGGCGATGTCGCCGCCGAGCCTGTCCAGCAGCGTCTTCCAGTTCGCGCCGCAGTCGCGCACCGCGGCGGCCGTGCGCCAGCCCTGCAGCGTGGCGGCGGCCTGACTGCACGGCTCGGTGACCTTCGCCGTCTCGCCCGGTATCAGGCCCCCGATGTGCTGTGCGCTCTGTCCGCAGCCGTCCAGTTCGTCGGGATTGACCTTGAACTCCAAGGCCGCATCAGGATCCGCCACGTTCTCCCCCGTTGGCTCCGGGCCGGGTCCGACGCCCGGCTCCGCGATCGTTCGACCCTGGATGTTAACAAGGAGGCCCTACGGCGTGAGCTGCTGGTTCTCCGCGCCCGGGGGCGCCGGGCCAACCGCTGCCGTCCACGCCGCCTACGTCCCCTCGGCCGCCTGTCCGGGAACGATGACCGCCCGCGCCGGGTCGGCGGCGCGGATCAGCTGGCGGAGGGCGCCGTGGTGGACCTCGTGGTCGACCACGGCGGGCAGGATCCGGGCCAGGTGCCCGGTCAGCACGGGGAACTCGTCCGGGTCGAGGGCGGCCAGGGCCCGGCGGGTGGCGGCCTGAGCGGCCTTGGGGTCGCGGTGGTCGACGAAGCTCGCGCTGCCGAGCGTCAGCAGGTACAGCCGCCGGTAGGTGACGATCGCGTCCTCCGGGGTCATGCCGGCCGCGATCGAGTCGGCGAGCTGCGGCTCCACCAGATGCTTGAGCAGTTGCGGGCCGAGCCAGGGACGGCTGCCGCGCAGGGCGACCAGGCCCGGATGGGCCCTCAGCAGCTCGTACAGCGCGGTGAACCGCCGTTCGGTCGCGGTGGCCCAAGCGGTGCCGGGCTCGACGTCCGGTAGCTGGGCGGCGAGGTGGTCGGTGACGAGGTCGAGCAGTCCGGCCAGGTCGGTGCAGCGGCGCTGGAGCGAGGCGACGGAGATCTCCAGCGCGGCGGCCAGGGTGCGGAAGGTGAGCGCGGTGTGCCCGTCCCGATCCACGATCAACAGGGCTTGCTCGGCGATCCGCTCGGGGGTCGCGCGGTCCAGGGAAGGGGATTGCCTCGGCATGCGGGTCAGCGTACGGTACGGCGTACCGCAACGGTAGGCCCCGACTCCTCACGGAGGCGACATGCCCCGCACCCCGGCACTCGACCCGCTGTTCACTGCGGTGGACGCCGCAGCGTTCGCCCACCGGCACCTGGCCAACCGCGGGGCCGAGACCCTCGCGGTCGGCACCCTCGCGGTCGGCACCCTCGCGGTCGGCACCCTCGCGGTCGGCACCCTCGCGGCCGTCCGCGTCCCCGACCTCCTCGATCCGGCCTGACCACCACCGGCCGGCTCACCGCCCGGTCGTGACCACCTCTCAGTAGGAGCAGCGAAGTGCACCAGCTCACCTACGGCGACATCAAGGCCGCCACCGCCCGCATCGCCGGACGCGTCCGCCCCGTCGCCCTGTCCCAGGTCGACCCGGGTACGATCCGCACCGCCCACCGCGACCCCTTGGACGACCGGTCCGGGCAGTCCTGTGAGGTGTGGCTGGCCATGGAGTTCATGCAACACACCGGCTCGTTCAAGGCGCGCGGCGCCCAGAACTTCCTCCAGGCCCACCGCGACGCGGGCACCCTCCCCGACGCGGGGGTGACCATCGCCTCGGGCGGCAACGCCGGGCTGGCGTGCGCCTGGGCCGCCCGGCAACAGGGCGTCCGCGCCACCGTGTTCCTGCCCACCACCGCCCCGGCGGTGAAGGTGGCCAAGCTCCGCGGCTACGGCGCCGAGGTGCGGCTGGTCGGCTCGGAGTACGCCGACGCGCTGGCCGCGTGCGAGGAGTTCGCCGCCGCCACCGGCGCGCTCGCCTCCCACGCCTACGACCACCCGCTGATCGCCGCCGGAGCCGGCACCCTGCTGGAGGAGATCCACGCCCGGATCCCCGGCCTGGACACCGTGGTGGTCGCGGTCGGCGGCGGCGGCCTGTTCGCCGGGGTGGCCACGGCCGCCCAGGCCCACGGCATCCGCACGGTGGCGGTCGAGCCGGAGAACTGCCGCGCGCTCAACGCCGCCCTGACGGCCGGCCGGCCGGTCGACGTCACGGTGGACTCCATCGCCGCCGACTCCCTGGGCGCCCGCCGCGCCTCCGCCACGGCCCTGCACGCCGCCCAGCAGGTCGGCGTCCGGTCCGTACTGGTGGCGGACGACGAGATCGTCCGGGCCAGGCAGGCGCTGTGGGACCACCACCGCGTCGCGGTCGAGCACGGCGCCGCGACCGCCCTCGCCGCGCTCACCGCCCCGGACCATCAGCTCCCCGGCCGCGACCTGCCGACCCGGCCCGCCGCAGCCAGCCGCGGCTACCGGCCCGGCAGCGGGGAGAAGGTCTGCGTGGTGCTGTGCGGGGCGAACACGGACCCGTCCGACCTGGTCGAGCCCATCGAGCACTGACGACCGGCCGCCGGAGGCAGCCCGGCCAACCGCCCGGCTGCCCCCGGCGAGAACTCCGCCGGCCTTCAAGTTCGCGTCCGTGCGGAGCAGCAGACACCGGAGTGGAGGGCCCGCCACGCGGTCCGCCCCGGTATCAAGGGCGCCATCAACGAGTTCGCTAACGAGCAGAGAGACCGGCGACGGCCCGAAACCGGGAGCGATCTGACAGTGGGGCACACTACGCTCGACAGCCACATCCGTACTGTGGAGGCGACTGTGAGCGGTCTGCTGGATCCCTTGGACGAAGCGCAGCAGCTTCTGGTGGACACCGTGTGGGATCAGTTCGCCAAGGCCGAGACGTTTCCCGCCTACCGGTACGTCGAGTACGTCATGCGGCGGGCCGGCCACAATGCCGAAGCGGTGCTCAAGAGCTTCCCGAATGTCGGCATCACCTACAACAGCAACGGCTACCAGGCCGCCGGCTGGTTCGCGCACCGGCCGTTCGAGGGGCCCGTGTGGTTGACGCTGGCCGGCCTGCACCACGTTCGGGGCGACGAGGCGCAGGCGATCTGCCGCACACTGCTTCTCTTCATGAAGGCGGTGACCGCCGCACAGGAACAGATCCTTCAGAACCCATTCGCGTTCGACCTCCCCGCCTTGGAACTTGATCTCCGTGAGGCCGTCACCGCCCGGTCGGCAGGGATGGACCACGGGCTCGTCCGGTGGGGCGCGGTCGTCGCCGTGGCGGAGAGGGAATGGCCCGGGCTCCGTTTCCACGCTCAACCGGATGCGAGCACCGGCCGAGGTCGGGCCGGCCATCTGCCGACGGCCGACTTCGACACCACCGAGCAGTACCTGGCCGCAGTCACTGCGGCACTGCGCCCGCCAGCGCCGTCGGAAGGTCTGCCCTTCAGCGATCCCCGGGCGCTGGTGCGATCGGTCAACTTCTTCGACGTCACTTGTGAGCTGATTCTCGGCAGCAGGATGGTCGAACTCCTGCCCATCGACCGCTCCAGCCTTCTTGTCCTCGACGTCGACTCTGAGGACGGACTCCTCGCGGGCATCGCGGCTCTGGCCGAGCTCCTGGCCCGGCTGGCCGTACCGGGCAAGAACCCCGCGCACGCGCTCGGCCGTATCACAGACCATCTGATAGGCGAGCTTCCCAGTATGGACCGGACGGCCGTCGAGAGGGCCGTGCACACCCTCGACCAGGTCCGTGTGCTGCGGAACTCCAGCATCCACACCAAGCCGGGCGCGACCCTGCTCGAGGCATACGAGGCTCTCGGCCTGGTCTACCCGGTTCGTGACTACGCTGTTGCGTGGGACAGCATCCGGGCACACGCGGACGGGGCCTTCAGCCGCTTGCAGGAGGAGATCCAGGCAGCCCGGCTGCCCGGGTGACGGCAGGCGATCGGCGAACCATGGAAGCTGGCCGGCATCCGGACCGGTCATGTGCGTCGATACGCTCTTGACGACCCGGCATCTGGAAGGGAGCGTCGTGCAAAACCGCGCAACCGACTTGGCACGGGAGGGCATCATGACGCTACGGTTCGCCGGGGTGGACCCCAACACCGGCAAGGACGAGAGCCCGATGGTGTGGGTGGACGACGACAAGAGGGAGCTGGTCGTCCAGGGACTCAAGCCCGGTGCCGGGCTCCTCGCGGAGATCGGTACGACCGAGTGGGTGCCCGGCCATCGCGTCGGTACCCCCGACCACGAGAACGTGACCCGCATCCCGCTGCGCATGGCGGCGATCATCAGGAAGGCGCTCGACGATGCCGAACGTAACGGCCTTCTCTGAGCTGCTGGCCGCCGCCCGGTTCTCCGCGGTGCACCTGGAGATGCGTGACTCCTACGGCATCGCCGCCGAAGCCGAGGAGTTCGAGCAGTTTAAGCGGACCGGCGTGCACCCGGACCTCGATCCCGAGGGCGAGGGCTGGTCCGGCTGGGTGTCGATGATCCGGGCCGCCGTCGCCCGCGGCGTCGTGGTGCGCCGTGCCCGGATCGTCTCCGAGCCGGTCACCGCGTACGTCCGCTACGAGCACGCCGGGACGGTGGTCAACCTCGCGGCCGGCGAGCAGGTCCGGTGGCTGCCGCGCCGCCGGGCCTCCGACCTAGCGCTGCCCGGGAACGACTTCTGGCTGTTCGACGGCAGGATCGTCCGCTTCAACCACTTCACCGGCGACGGGGCTTCCGGCGGGCCGGAGATGTGCGAGGACCCCACCGTCGCGAAGCTCTGCGCGGACGCGTTCGAGGCGGTCTGGGAGCGCGCCGTCCCGCACGAGCAGTACACCGTCTGACGCCCGGACCGGACGACCAGCCCGCGTGCCCGCCTCCCCGTCCTCCAGCGCCCAGGAAGCCCGCCTGGCCGTCGCCGCACGGCTGCGCGAGATCATGCAGGATGCCGGCCTGCAAGGGCAGGCGCTGGCCGCCCGGTGCGGCTGGAACGGCGCCAAGACCTCCCGCATCATCAACGCCAAGACCGCGCCCTCGGACGCCGACATCCGCACCTGGTGCCGGGCCTGCGGCGCCGACGACCAGGCCGAGGATCTGATCGCCGCCAACCGCGCCGTGGACTCCATGTACGTCGAGTGGCGCCGCCTCACCCGCACCGGCCTGCGCCGGCTCCAGGAGTCCGCGGCGCCGCTCTACGAGCGCACCCGGCACTTCCGCTCCTACTCCTCCCGTGTCGTCCCGGGCGTCCTGCAGACCGAGGCGTACGCCACTGCCCTGCTCGCCGCGGTCGCCGACTTCCGCCGCACCCCCGACGACGTCGCCGACGCCGTCAGGGCGCGCCTGGCCCGCTCCCGCGTCGTGCGTACCGGACACCACCGTTTCGCGATCCTCGTGGAGGAGTCCGTCCTCTACTACCGGCTCGGGACCGTCGAGACGATGGCCGAGCAGCTGGAGCACCTGCGGGCCGCCATGGCGCTGCCGACCGTCTCGCTGGGCGTCATCCCGTTCACCGCACATCGCACCATGTGGCCGGTGGAGACGTTCAACATCTTCGACGACGCCGAAGCCGGTGTGGAGCTGCTGTCCGCCCAGGTCACCATCACCACACCCAGCGAACTCGCGCTCTACGCCCAGGCGTTCGACCGGCTCAAGGACTTCGCGGTCTACGGCGCGCAGGCGCGGGCCCTGATCGCCCGGGCCGCTGACTCCTTGGGCTGAATTCCTGCAAACGCGTGCAAACGCGTTGAGGATCCGGTCGGCTACTCCCTACCGTCGATCCGTCGCCCGCGGTGACGGACCGGGACACCTCGGGAGTCGTCGGCGGGCGAGCTGGGGCTGCTGCGCCCGTATGTCCTCCATCGGGGGCGGCAGCCGTTACCGCCGACGAGAGAGCGGAGTCCCGCTTGCCCCACGCACCCCATGACCCGATGACCCGCCGCCCACCGGCCATGGCTGCGGCCGCAGCCGGGCGGCGCCGGCGGATGCGAGATCTGCGGTGACCGCCGGCGTCGAGACGCCGACACGGCCCTCGGCCGCCGAGTCCGTGAGGCTGCTGCTGCCGAGCCGCAGTCTGCCGCCGGCCTGCTCTCTGGCCCGGCGCCGCCCCATCAGGGCCCGGTGCGCCGGGATATCCCTCTACTCCTCCCGGGCCCCGGGAGGGCACGATCACAGCGACGACAAGGAGGTCGGAATGGACATCGACGGAGGCCACGGCGGCGGAGGCTCGGGCGGCGACGGGGGAGACGGGCACCCCGGAACGCCGTGGACGCCGCCGTCCGACCCGCCGTCCCCCGACGGCACCACCCCGCCCGGGGACGGGGGACACCGCAAGTGACGCTCGCACCTGAGCAGGAGGGCCGCCCCGCGCCGGGGCGGTCATTCCCCGTCGCCGCCGCCTGGGCGCCGGCCTTCGACGCCGTCCCGCGCTCGCTGTTCCTGCCGGACCTGATCTGGGCGCACGACATGGCCACCGGGAAGAGCCGGCCCCTGGAGCGGACCGAGGACGAGCCGGGCTGGTTGGCGGCGGCCGCCGCTGACATCCCGATCGTCACGCAGTGGGACGACGGCGAACACCGGGGCGTCGAGCCCGGCACGGTGCCGACCAGCTCGGCCTCGATGCCGTCACTGGTCGCCTCCATGCTGGACGACCTCCAGGTCGAACCCGGGATGCGGGTACTCGAACAGGGCACGGGCACCGGTTGGAACGCCGCCCTGCTCGCCCATCGGCTCGGGGACGCGAACGTGACCACGGTCGAGATCGACCCGGACATCGCCTCCCGCGCCCGTGCCGCACTCGAGCGTGCCGGCTACCGGCCGCGGGTCGTCTGCGGGGACGGCGCGCTCGGCTGGATGGACGGGGCTCCGTACGACCGGATCACCGCCACCTACGGGCTGCGCGCCATCCCGCGGGCGTGGGTCGAGCAGGTCCGCTCCGGTGGCCGGATCCTGGCGCCGTTCGGCACCCACTACTCCAACGCCGACGCCCTGGTCCGCCTCACCGTCCACGGCGACGGCACCGCATCCGGCCCGTTCCTCCAGCCGGTCGAGTTCATGAAGATGCGCTCCCAGCGGCTCGTCCGGCCCCAGAACCCGGCCGGCGGTGGCACCGTCACCGAGACCACCACCTCGGCGACCCTGCCCGCGCACGGCAGGTTCGACCCGTTCCCGTTCGCCAGCGGCCTGCGCCTGCGCGACGTCGTCCACGCCGTCCAGCCGCATCAGGACGGCGCCCGGACGTTGTGGCTGTACTCGCTGACCGTGCCGGCCTGGGCCGCCGCGACGTTCCGCGACGGCGAGGACGCCCACATGGTCCGCCAGTACGGCGGCCGCCGGCTGTGGGACGCCTTCGAGCAGACCCTCACCTGGTGGCGCCAGGCGGGCGAACCCGGCGTCGAGCGCCTCGGACTTACCGTCACCCCTCACGGCTGGAAGGCCTGGCTCGACGACCCCGCCCAGCCGATCTGACCGCCCACTCCATCCGGCCCGGCGCCGGCGACCCGCCTCGCGGCGCCGGACCGTTGCCGAACACCGGCCCCAGCTGGCACAGCCGGGGCGCGGAAGCGGAAAGCCGCTACGGCCGCACGTCCGGCGCTTGAGGATCTTGAAAGTCACGTGGAACCTGTCCCGGGGTGATCATGTCTCCCGGTGCAACCACGGACTTGGGAGATGGCTTGAGCGGCACGACGGTGCCGGCACGAGCAGGCGGCGGTGTGGCTGCAGATCTGGACCGATCTCGGCCGGGCGCTGAGGACGATCGACGCCTACGCCTGCGGACCGGCCGAGTACCTGGTGATGTGCGAGCGGGAGGGCCTGAATCCGGTCATCGCGAATCTCCGGGGCCGTGGCCACCGGGGAACCATGGCAGTACTACGATCTCGGTCACCGGCTGTGCTCCTACTCGTTCTTCGAACAGTGCCAGCACCGGATGGCCTGCGCCCGCTGCGACTTCCACACCCCGGGAATCGACGAAGGCCCAACTCGTCGAAGCCAAGGTCGACTTACAGGCATGCTCGCAAGCATCCCGCTCGCCGAAGCGGAACGCGCCGCCGTCGACGGGCGGTCAGAGCGCCCTCGACCGCCCTCTCGAGCGCCTCGCCGAGGTGGCCACCCCAGCCGGCCCGGCCCCGAGCGATCTCCGCGCCGAACCCGGTCAAGCCCCTGCCCTTGACCGTCCGATCACCACCCGACTCCACTGACCGAAAGTGCTGCTGACATGCGACCCGCCCTCTTCACCCTCGACCTCCCCGGTCCCGGACGACTGAGCACCATGGCCCGCCCCCGCGGCAACGACTGGCTCGAAGACGAGATGGCCGCGCTGAAGAACCACGGCGTCGACATCCTGGTCTGCGCGCTCACCGGCCCCGAGCTCGACGAACTCGGCCTCGCGGACGAGCCCCGGACAGCCACAGCAGCCGGGCTGCAGTTCGTCGCGATACCCATCCCGGACCGCACCGTCCCCGACTGCACCGCGATCCTGCCCACCCTGCACGGACTCGCCGAACAGCTACGCGACGGCGCACACGTCGTCACCCACTGCCGAGCCGGCATCGGACGCTCCTCCCTCCTCGCCGCCGCACTCCTGATCCTCAACGGCGTCGATCCCGATACCTCCTGGAACCACGTCGAACGAGCTCGCGGACTCGCCGTCCCGGACACCGCCGAGCAACGCGAGTGGACAGTGGAACTGGTTGAACAGGCATGGTATTAACGCATCAGATTCCGCAGTATGATCCGATTGCCATGTCCCTCGACGACGGCCCTGTGGGAGACGGGGCAGGCCGACGCGGACGCGTGGGGGCTCGCCCAGCCGCACCCGCTTGGCCCGCCCGCAAGCGCTGGGCGTGCTGCCTGTGCGAGCGCCGGGTCGACCAACTGAGTACCAGGGACCCGGCGGCGAGCCGCCCTCCGGCGGGGCGTGCCGTGGCGAACCGGGGGGCGCGCGGGCGCGTACGTGGTTCCCGGGGTCGGTGGCGCCCCGTCAGGATGTGCTCGCCCGTTCCGGCCCGGGGCGAGCGATCCTCGAAGGGGAGTGGTGGGGGATGTCCGGAGTTCGCGGGGCACGCGGTGGGGCGCGGCGCGGGTTCGCGGTGGTGTCGTCGGTGGCCCTGATGGCCGCGGCGGCCGTGGTGGCCACCGCGGGGCCCGCCGCCGCGGCCGACTTCAGCGAGTGCCTCGACCGGGCGGGGGAGTCCTGCCTGGTGCTCGGCTTCACCACCGGTGGTGACGACCTGCGGGGCGGCAACGACAACCTGGACGTGACGGTCACGCTCACCGGCGTGTCGACCACCGTCCGCAACGTCAACGGGAGCGGCAGCTGGGGCAACGGCAGCTTCCACCAGGTGACGATCGACCTGCAGAAGCGGTTCGGGCACCTGGTGATGCCGAACGAGATCACCAACGTCGCCCTGCACACCACCTTCGGCGGTGGGATCGGCGGCGACAACTGGAACCTCAACCACCTGACCGTCGGCCACGACTGGCACGACGTCCTGAACGGCATCCACTTCACGTTGCTCGCCGACCGCTTCGGCAACCCCCTGTTCCGGTTCACCGGCGACCGCAAGGACTTCAACGTCCGGCTGTGAGACCGCTGGAGCGCGGGGCGGGCCGGAGCGCGGGTGCGGGGCGGACGGCGGACTCCTGACGTCGTCCACGGCCCGGACGGCGAGGCGCTTCGCGCTGGCCGGCGGCAGTCCGCCCCGTGGGTGGCCTCATACCCCCGCACACCGACGGGCCGCCGTCGTGGGCCGGCGGTGCATTCGGTCGAACGACGGCCGGACTCGTTGTTCGCACGTACGCCATCGGGCCCTCCGCGCTTCGCGGAGGGCCCGATGTGTTGGCGCTGGTCAGCCGAATCGCCGTCAGGCCCCTGGGCTCGTCGACGCGAAAGTCCCCGGCCCCGCCCCCCGCCGGAAGGCTCCCGCGACGGCCGCGCGTTCCTCACGCCTGGGGCGGCGCCTGACTCCCGCGGCGCTGCCGCTCGCGGTAGTTGCGCATGGAGACCTGGGAGCCGCAGCCGGGAGTGCAGTACAGCCCGCCCCCGTTGCGGGTGCGGTCGAAGAAACCGAAGTGGCACGGGGGGTTCCGGCACGCCTTGATGCGTCCCCAGTCGCCGCTCTGGGCGAAGGTCGTCACCGCAGCCAGGACGGTTCCGAACACCCGCTCCACCCCCGTCTGCGGCGAGGCCAGCTCGACACCATCGGCCGTGACCACCGTCGCCAGCGGGTAGAGCGAACCCGCGCGCCGCAGGTGCCGCTCGGCACGCCGCAGCGGCTCACCCAGGCTCTCCTCGTCACCCGCGTGCGCGAGCAGCACGGTCACCAGGGCATCGCGCAGCTCGCGCGCGGCGGCGGCATCGGCATCGGTCGCCACGGGCTCGCCGCCGAACTCCTCGCCGAACTCGTCGTACTCCGCCAGCCACGCCGCGAACGAGTCCCCGTCCCCGAACAACTCCCGCCGACCCGTTCCGTCCGCGCGCGTGTTCACGAACGCGAGCACGGTCTCCACCGCCGGGGTGACGGTGCGCGGGCTGAGTTTGGGGGATCCGGCTGCCGCACTGCTCATGCCCTCACCCTACCCCAGCGGGAAGAGGCACTAATCCGTCTAACGGGCAACCCTGACCGCCATCCACCTTGACTCGTTGCGTTCTAACTCGTTACGGTCGCAACATGAATGGAACTTCCAACCAGCAGACCCACCCCCGCACCTGGCTGATCACCGGCGCGACGTCCGGCATCGGCCGCGAACTGACGCAACAGGTGCTCGAGAGCGGCGACGCCGTCTCGGCGCTCGCCCGCGACACGGCCTCCCTGGACGAACTGATCGAGGCGCACGGAGAGCGCCTGCTCCTCATCCCGACGGACGTGCGCGACGAGCAGGCCGTCCGGGAGGCGGTGGAGCGCACGCTCGCACGGTTCGGCCGCATCGACGTGGTCGCCAACAACGCCGGCTACGGACTCTTCGGAGCCGTCGAGGAGGCCTCCGACGCGCAGACCCGCGCCGTGTTCGACACCAACGTCTTCGGAGTGCTCAACGTGCTCCGCGCGACGCTGCCGGTGCTCCGCGCCCAGCGATCCGGGCACATCCTCCAGGGCTCGTCCATGTACGGGCAGTCCGCGCACCCCGGCGTGGGGCTGCTGGCCGCGACCAAGCACGCGGTCGAGGGGCTGTCGGACGCACTGGCGGCCGAGGTCGCACCGCTCGGCATCAAGGTCACGAGCATCCAGCCCGGGCTGACCGCGACCCCCTTCCTGGCCAACCTCGATGTCGCGGCCGGCCTGGCCGACTACGACCAGACCGTCCGCGAGGTCCAGAAGGGCATCGGAGAGCTGCCGGCATCCGCGTTCTCCTCCGCGGCGCGGATCGCCGCAGGCATCCGGACCGCGGTCGACAGCCCCAACCCTCCGCTGCGCCTGGCCCTCGGCACCTCCGGCGCCGCGGGCATGCGCGCCGCACTCGAGGCACGCATCGCAGACCTGGACGGCTGGCAGAGCGTGACCGACGCCGTCGACGGCTGATCGCGAGTCCCGGCGGGGGGGCCCCCCCCGGGGGGGGCGGGGCCCCCCCCCGCCCGCCCACCCAGGCGGCCAAGGGGGGGGGGAGC
>NZ_JBHXTG010000061.1:0-19613 GCF_042677465.1 Kitasatospora sp. NPDC127111 | reverse complement strand
AGGCCCGCGGGGGGCCGCAGCGCTGATGGCGCCGCGGCCCCCGGCGACGTCATCCGCGCATGCCCGGCGAGCCGGTAGACCGAGACCTCCTCGCGCGCCTTCCCTGCGGATCGGTCGTCGTGGACTCGCCGCTGTCGCGCAGGTCGTAGCGCACCACTCGCCGCCCGCCGGCGGCGAGGCGCTCGCAGAGCGCGTCCGGCCAGGAGAGCATCGTCGGCCCGCCCGCGAGCAGGACCAGGTGCGCGTCGCGGTCACCGAACGATTCGACGCCCAGGGCGATGCCGTCGGCGTGGACGGTGGTCATCGGATCACCGGGCGTCGTCGTTGCGGAGGCCGCGGTCGGGTGCGCTCATGTCGCCCGTCCCGGGCGTGCCCTCGGCGAGCCCGTAGCGCAGGTAGACGGTGCCCTGCGGGCCGGCCGTCGGCGGTTCGAGGAGCGTGAGGTTCGTGGGGACGGCGCCGCCGTCGAACACCTTCTTCCCGACGCCGAGCACGATCGGGTGCACCCAGAGGTCGAGACGGTCGAAGAGCTTCTCGCGCAGGAGGGTCTGTACGAGGTCCAGACTCCCCACGACCTTGATGTGCTCGTGCCGGTCCCGGATCTCGCGCACCGCGCCGGCCAGGTCCGGGCCGAGCTGCACGGACCCGGCCCACGGCAGGTCGGGCGTGCCCCGGGAGGCCACGTACTTCGGGACGCGGTTGAAGAGCTCGGCGATCTCACCGTCCTCCTGGTGCGGCCAGTAGGCGGCGAAGATGTCGTACGTCCGCCGGCCGAGCAGGAGCGC
The DNA here is from genome assembly GCF_042677465.1 of Kitasatospora sp. NPDC127111. NCBI lineage: Bacteria > Bacillati > Actinomycetota > Actinomycetes > Kitasatosporales > Streptomycetaceae > Kitasatospora > Kitasatospora sp. NPDC127111. The sequence goes on along the minus strand of NZ_JBHXTG010000061.1, from coordinate 18,828 downwards.
GTCGGTGCCCTCGTACGCGGCGCCGATCTGCGCCCCGGTGACCTCGTTCAGCAGGGGCACCTGCCAGCCGCCGAACGGGAACCCCATCGGGTCCTCGTCGGGACCGCCGGGCGCCTGCCCGACGAGGTCGAGGGTCGCGAACATTTCGATGTGGATGAGGCCCATGGCTGCACTCCTGATGAGTCGGTCGTCCCGGTCAAGAGGTAGACCTGCCGGGGCCGGAAAACTCATCGCCGCGCCGGCACCCGGTTTTCCCCGGGTCGCCCCGTCCGACGTCGTGACGCGCGTCACTTGAACTTCTGTCAGGTGCCGGACAGTCAAGAGGAGTCGGGTGGCACGGCGGCAGGTTCGCCGCGGCGCCTGTCGCGGATCCTGCGGATCAGGCCGTTCACCCGGCAGGGAACTACTTCAACTGGAGGCAAGGTGTCTCGAATCATCAAGCGGACCACCAGGCTGGCGGCAGTCGCCGGGATGGTGGCGGCCACCGGTGCGGGAATGATCGTCGTCGCACCGGCGAGCTACGCGGCGCCGTCCGCGGCTTTCCGGCTCAGCAACTTTTCGGCGACCATCGCGAACATCTGCGTCCACACCGATGTCGCCACGAAGTGCTCGGGCAACCTCGCGGCCGGAAAGAGCGAGGTCTATCACGTGGCTTACAACGGGCCGCGCAACTGGTACTGCACGGCTACCGCAAAGGGCCTGAGCGGGACGGCCAGCACTCCGTACTTCAGCCGCGACGACGTCAAGGAGTGCGCGGAGGTCGGCAACATCTTCGGAGCCAGCATCATGCTCAAGTGATCACCGCCACCGCGTGCTCCACCGCCGCACGGGACCTGCCGGCCGGCCGTCGCCGGAGCCCCCGGCAGGGGCCGTGTGCTCTTGGTCCAGCTTCGCGGTGCACCTGACCCGCTGATCCTGGTTCGTTCCCGGGACGGCAGGGCGGCCGTTTCTTCACGCTTCGAGCTGTCGGGCGAGTCGCGTGAAGGAACGGCCGCTGACCGCCGGCGGGCCGCGCAAGCGCCCTCGGTCGGAAGTGATCTGAGTGACAGTCATCACGTAATCACCGTTGGTTACATATCCGCAACATACTGCCGGGTAACGTGCAGTCGTGGCCGGATGACCGACAGTGAGGCCTGTCCGTCGGCGGCCCTGCCAGGAGGGTCGGTCCGCGCCGCGAGGGCGTCTCCGCGCACCCCGGACGGGGTTCCGTGTGAGCCGACCCGGCTCATCACGGGACGAAAGAGGAACGATGACCTCCGACGCAAGGGGCAGTCGCTTCGAGGCGCTTGGCGCGTACCTGCCAGAGACTGTCCGGTCGACGCCCGAACTGGTCGCCTCGGTGACCGGGCTCCCGGACGTGGACCTGGAACGCATCACCGGCGTCGCCGAACGCCGGGTCTACGACCCGCGGCCCGAGGCCCGGGAGGACTCGTTCGGCCTGGCCCTGCGGGCCGCCGAGGACGCCCTGGCCCACTCGCGGTACGACGCCGCCGATCTGGACATCGTCATATCGGCGTCCATCACCCGCTTCCGGGACGGCGACGACTTCTGCTTCGAGCCGTCCTTCGCGGCCTCGCTGGCCCGGGAACTGGGCGCCCGCCGGGCGATCCACTTCGACGTCTCCAACGCCTGCGCGGGCATGATGACCGGCGTCCACCTGCTGGACCGGATGATCCGCGCCGGTGTGGTGCGCACCGGCCTGGTGGTCAGCGGTGAGCAGGCCACCCGGGTCGCCGAGACCGCCGCCCGCGAGATCACCGACTCCTACGACGCGCAGTTCGCCTCGCTCTCGGTCGGCGACTCGGCGGTGGCGGTGGTGATGGACGGCGCGGTGGACGACGCCGACCGGATCCACTACGTCGACCTGATGACCTGCGCCGAGTACTCCCACCTGTGCCTCGGCATGCCCAGTGACCGTACCGAGGGCATTGCCCTGTACACCGACAACCGGCAGATGCACAAGGAGGACCGGCTGCGGATGTGGCCCGCCTTCCACGGTGACCAACTCGCCAAGCTGGGCCGGACGTTCGCCGACGAGCGGTTCGACTACGTGGTCCAGCACCAGGTCGGCACCCGCTTCATCGACTACGTGAACCGGACCGGTGCCCGGGAGTTCGGTGCCCCGATGCCCGAATCCCTCTCCGTCGTCGAGGAGTTCGGCAACACCGCGTCGACCTCGCACTTCCTGGTGCTGCACCGGCACCTGAAGGCCGGCACCGCCCGCCGGGGCGCCAGGTACCTGCTGGTGCCGGCCGCCTCCGGGGTCGTGACCGGCGCCCTGTCCGTCACCATCACCAACCTGGGGGTCTGAGCGATGACCACCGTCATCAGGGCCGCTCGCGCCGCCGTCGCCCCGGCCGAGGACACCGCCGCCGCCGTCCGGCTCGCCGGCCGGGCCGCCCGGGAGTGCCTCACCGAGGCCAGGGTGTCGCCGGACGCCGTCGGCGTCCTGATCAACGTCGGCGTCTACCGCGAGCACAACACCTTCGAACCGGCCATCGGCGCGCTGGTGCAGAAGGAAGCCGGCATCAACCTCGACTACCTGGCCCACCGGGTGCCGGGCGCCGCCTTCTCCTTCGACCTGATGAACGGCGCCTGCGGGGTGCTCAACGCCGTCCAGGTCGCCCAGGCGCTGCTCGCCACCGGCACCACCGAACGGGTCCTGATCACCGCGGCCGACGTCCACCCGGGTGGGAACGCCGCGCTGGACGACGCCTACCCGTACGCGGATCTGGGTGCCGCCCTGCTGCTGGAGCGCTCGGCGCAGGACCGGGGCGGGTTCGGCCCCGTCCGGTCGGCGCGCTCCGACGAGGAGTCGAAGTCGGCCGGCTACCTGCGGACAGCCGGCATGGGCGCCACCGGACGTTCGAGGATCACCGTCCGCCGTGACCCCGGTTTCGCCGAGCAGCTGCTCGACCTGGCCTCCGACACCGTGGCCGACTACGCCTGGTCCGAGGAGCTCGACCTGCACCGGACCCTGCTGGTCAGCTCCCGGCCGACGCCCGACTTCGCGGCCCGGCTGGCCGACCGGCTCGGCCTGCCCCGGTCCGCCGTCCTCGCCCCCGACACGCCCGGTGCGCCAGGAGCGGCCGCAACGCCCGGCGCGCCAGGAGCGGCCGCAACGCCAGGCACCGGCGGCGGCGGGCTGCCGCACACCGCCGCGCCGATCCTCGGCTACCTCCACGCCGTCGAGCACGGACTGCCCGAGGGCGTCGACCAGCTGCTCCTCGTCGCCGTCGGTGCCGGGCCGAGCGCCGCGTGCGTGAGCTACCGCCCGCAGGAGGCGTGATCCGTGACCACAGCCCAGGAACAGCTCAGCGGTGACCTCGGACTCGCCGAGCACCTGGCCCGCAACGCCCGGGCCTTTCCCGCCAAGACCGCGATCATCCACCCCGACGGCCGCGGCCCGGACGGCCGGATCCGCTACCGCGAGCTGACGTACGGACAGCTCCAGGCGGACGTCGAGCTCCTGGCGGGGGCGCTCGGCCCGACCGGCATCGGGCACGGCACCAGGACGGTGCTGATGGCCCCGCCCGGCCCCGAGCTGTTCGCGCTGCTCTTCGCGCTGCTGCGGATCGGCGCCGTCCCGGTGGTGGTCGACCCGGGCATGGGCGTGCGGCGGATGCTGCACTGCTACCGGACGGTCGGCGCCGAGGCGTTCATCGGACCACCCGTCGCGCACGCCGTCCGGGTGCTCGCCCGGCGGACCTTCGCCGGGGTCGGGGTGAACCTCACCCTCGGACGGCGGTGGTTCTGGGGCGGGCACACGCTCGCCGGGCTGCGCCGCCGGGTGCCCGCCGGTGAGCGGCGGCCCGCGCCTTCGCCCGAGCCCGTCCGGGGCGACGACCTGATGATGATCGGCTTCACCACCGGCAGCACCGGACCGGCCAAGGGCGTCGAGTACACCCACCGGATGGCCGCCGCGATGGCCCGCGCGGTGCGGGACGCGCACAGCCGCGACCGCGACGAGGTCTCCCTGGTCACCCTGCCGCTGTACGGCATGCTGGACCTGCTGTTCGGCTCCACCCTGGTGCTCGCGCCGCTCGCACCCGCCAAGGTCGGCGAGGCCGACCCCGCGCCGCTGGTCGAGGCGCTGACCAGGTACCGGATCTCCACCATGTTCGCGTCCCCCGCGCTGCTGCGGCTGCTCGCAGACCATCTGACGGAGCGTCCCACGCCGCTGCCCGACCTGCGCTGCGTGGTGTCGGGCGGCGCGCCCGTACCGCCCGAGGTGGTCGCCGGGCTGCGCCGGGTACTGGACGAGAAGGCCGGGATCCACGTGACCTACGGCGCCACCGAGGTCCTGCCGATCACCTCGATCGAGTCCGAGGAGATCCTCGCCGAGACGGCCGCGCGGGCGCCGCTCGGCCACGGGACGTGCGTCGGGCGGCCGGTGCCGGGGACGGAACTGCGCCTCGTCCAGGTCTCGGACGGCCCGCTGCCGCGCTGGGAGGAGGGCCTCGCCGTCCGGGCCGGCGCGGTCGGCGAGATCGTCGTCGCCGGGGAGTCCGTCAGCGCCCGCTACCACGCGGCGCCGGCCGCCGACGCCGCGCACAAGATCCACGACGAGGCGTCGGGCCGGATCTGGCACCGGACCGGGGATCTCGGCCGGCTCGACCCGGACGGCCGGCTGTGGTTCTGCGGCCGCCGTACGCAGCGGGTCCGCACCGCCGACGGGGACCTGCACACCGTGCCCTGCGAGGGCGTCTTCAACGCCCACCCCCTGGTGCGGCGCAGCGCCCTGGTCGGGGTCGGACCGGTCGGCGACCAGCTGCCGGTGGTGTGCGTGGAGACCGAACCGCACGTCACCGAGGACCGGTGGGCGGCGTTGCTGCCCGAGCTCCGGGCACTCGCCGCCGGCCACGCGCTGACCGCCGGCATCGAGCACTTCCTCCGGCACCCCGGCTTCCCGGTCGACGTCCGCCACAACGCCAAGATCGGCCGTGAGCGGCTCGCCCGCTGGGCCGGGAAGCGGCTCCGCCGGACGGGCCCGCCGGCGCGCCGGCGCCACCGGGTGTGGCTCGCGCGGTGCGTACCGCTGGCCGGCTGGGCGTACCTGCTGGCCGGGCTGCTGCACCCCGTCGACCAGCCGTTCCTGGTCGGGCTCTGGTGGCTGGACGCCTTCCTGAGCGTGGTGGTGCACACCGCGCAGATCCCGGCGGCCCTCCCGCGCGGCCGGGCGGCGGGCCACGGCCGCGCCGCGACCGCGGCGCTCACGCTGTTGTACGGCGCGACCTGGTGGCGCCTGCTGCCCGTCCCGGCTGCACGGGAGGCGGCACGGTGAAGGTCCTGGTGACCGGTGCCTCCGGCTTCCTCGGGGGCCATCTGGTGGACGGCGCGCTCCGGGCGGGTCACGAGGTACGGGCCCTGGTACGGCCGACCAGTGACCTCAGCCGGCTGCGGACGCTCCCCGGCGTCGAGCCGGTGTTCGGCGACCTCGGGGACGCCGCGTCGCTGCGCCGGGCCGTCGCCGGCGTGGACGTCGTGCACCACAGCGCGGCCCGGGTGGTCGACTTCGGCACCCGGGCCCAGTTCACGGCCGAGAACGTGGACGGCACGGCCCGGCTGCTGACCGCCGCCCGGGACGCGGGGGCCGGGCGGTTCGTGTTCATCAGCAGCCCGAGCGCGCTGATGGGGCCGGACGACGGCGACCGGCTCGGCATCGACGAGAGCGCTCCCTACCCGGACCGCTGGTTGAACCTCTATTCGGAGACCAAGGCGGCCGCCGAAAGGCTCGTCCTCGCCGCCGACCGGCCCGGGTTCACCACGGTCGCCCTGCGCCCGCGCGGCATCTGGGGCCCGCGCGACCACGCGGGGTTCCTGCCCCGGCTGGTCGGCCGGATGCTCACCGGCGGCCTGCCGGACCTGTCCGGCGGGAGGCCGGTGCTGGTCTCGCTCTGCCACTGCGACAACGCCGTGACGGCCGCCCTGCGGGCAGCCGAGGCCCCGGCGGAGGCGGTCGGCGGGAAGCCGTACTTCGTCACCGACCGGGAGCAGACCGACCTGTGGGCCTTCCTGACCCGGCTGGCCGGGCTGTTCGGCGGCACCCCGCCGACCCGCCGGGTGCGGCCGGCGGTCCGGGACGCCCTGGTCGGGTCGGTCGAACTGCTCTGGCGCCTCCCCGCCCTGGCCGCCCGCCGGGAACCGCCGATCAGCCGCTACGCGGTCGCCCTGCTCACCCGCTCCACCACCTACAGCACCTCGGCCGCCGAACGGGACTTCGGCTACCGCCCGGTGACGGACCAGGAGACCGGCCTGCGCCGACTCCGCGACTGGGTCGAGTCGATCGGCGGCCCGGACGCCTTCACCCGGCCCGCGCGCACCCGGACGACGCGCTGACGGCACGGCCGAACACCCCCGGAAGAGACCGAAGAGAACTGTGATGACGGACGACAGCACACCCACCCCACCCGCCGCCGGGCCCTACCGTCGCCCGGTGTCGCCCACCGAGTGGCTCTACCTGGCCGCCCACCGGCTCGGCCGCGCCATGGTCCTGCACCTCGTGGTCGAGGGCGAGGGCACCCCCGACCCGGACGCGCTGCGCGCGGCCGTCGCGGCCGCCGCGGAGTCCTGCCCCGGATCCCGGCTGGCCCGGCGCGGCCGCGGCTGGGTCGACACCGGGCGGTCGCCCCGGGTGCGGGTGGCCGAGGGGGACGACGGCGATCCCGGCGGGTGGAACGCCATGCTGGGCGAGCCGCTGGACCTGCGGTACGGCCCGGCCTGCGAGGTGCTGCTCCGGGCCGGCGGCGCGGACCGGCCGACCGCCCTCGCCTTCCGCGCCTTCCACGGCGTGATGGACGGCCACGGCGCCCAGATCTGGATGGCCGAGGTCTTCCGCGCCCTGCGCGGCGAGCCTGCGCGGCCCGCCCGCTCGCCGCTCACGGACGCCCGGCTGCTCGCCGAGACGGGTGCCACCGGCCGCCGCCCGGCCCTGCTGCTCGACCAGCCCTCGCCGCTCGGTGCGTCGACGGCCGGCCAGCCGGGCCCCGACGCCCCGGAGGCCGTGTGGCTGCGCCGCACCCTGCCGGGCCGGTACGCCTCGCTCACCGCCCGGCTCGCGCAGGCCGTCGCCGATGCCGTCCCCGCGGCCCGGGCCCGGGTGATGGTGCCGGTCGACCTGCGGCGCCACCGCCGGGGCGAGCCGGCCACCGGCAACCTGACCCTGCCGGTCTTCCTCGACCTGCGGCCCGATGAGCCATGGCGCGGCGCCCACCAGCGGCTGCTGCGCGCGCTCGCCGAACGCCGGGAACTCGCCGGCGGCTTCGAATCGGCGCTCGCCCGGCTGCCATTGCCGGCCGCCGCCGGGCTGCTGCGCGCGGGGCAGTCCGTCGCCGACCGGCGCGGCCGGCACCTGGCCTCGGCGATCGTCTCCCACCTGGGCCGGATCGACCCGGCGGACTACTCGGGCGGCGGCTTCACCGCGCGGTCCGTCCACGCGCTGCCGGTGCACGCGCCGCTGGTCCCGGTGTCGTGCGTCGCCGTGGAGCTGCCCGACCGTACCGAGCTGACCGTCGGGTTCCAGGGCGGCCCGGGCCTGGCGCTGCGGGCCGAGGAGCTGATGGACCGCCTGGTCGCCGCCGTGACCCGGGACGCCGCCGTCACCTCCGGGCCTCCCGCCGAGCCGTCCGGGCGGTTCCCCGAGCCATCCGGCCCTCCCGCCGAGCCGTCCGGGCCGTTTCCCGAGCCGTCCGGGCCGTTCCCCGACCTGGGCACGGACGCCGACGGACCATGGCGCGGGAAGCCCGTCACCACGGTGGTGGCCGCGCTGCGCAGGCACGCGGCCCGGACCCCGGACGCCGTCGCGCTGGACGGCCCGGCCGGCCCGGTGAGCTACGCGGAACTCGACCGCCGCTCGGACGCCGTGGCGGTGGAACTGCTGCGGCGCGGGGTCGGCCGCGAGGACCTGGTCGGGCTGATCGTGGAACGGTCCCCGGCGGGCGTCGCGGCCCTGTGGGGCGTCCTCAAGGCGGGCGCCGCCTACCTGCCGCTCGATCCGCGCCAGCCGGACGTCCGGATCGCCGGCGTGCTCCACGAGGCGGGGGCCAGGCTCTGCCTGACCGAACGCCACCTGGTCGACCGGCTCGCCGTCTCCGCCCCCTGCGACCTGCTCGTCGTCCAGGACGTCCCGGACCGCCCTGAGTCCGCCGAGCCCGTGCCGCTCCCCGACCCCGCCCCGGACCAGCTCGCGTACGTCATCCACACCTCGGGCTCCACCGGGCGGCCCAAGGGCGTCCAGATCGAACACCGGGGGCTGTTCGCCTTCGCCCGGTGGGCGGCCGGACTCTGCGCGGTCGACGAACACACCCGCTTCGGATTCCTGGCCTCCCTCGGCTTCGACATCTCCTGCTTCCCGCTCTTCGTGCCGGCCCTGTACGGCGGCGCGGCGGTGTTGCTGCCCGGCGAGCCGACCGCACCGGCCCTGCGCGACCTGCTGACCCTGCACCGGACGGACGCGCTGGCCGTCACCCCCACCCACCTGGACCTGATGGAGCACTACGGCCTCGACCTCTCCGGTCTGCGCTCGCTGCTCGTCGGCGGGGAACAGTTCACCCGTGCCGCCGCCGAACGGGCCCGGCGCCGGGTCGGCCCCGGCACCCGGATCATCAACGGCTACGGTCCCACCGAGGCCACCGTCGGCTGCCTCGCCCACGTCCTGGACGGCGACGAGAGCGGGCCCGTGATCCCGATCGGCCGGCCGGCGCCGGGCGCACGGATCGACCTGCTCGGCGCGGACGGTGAGTTCCTCGCCCCGGAACGGACCGGAGCGGTCGGCGAGATCCTCGTCTCCGGCGTCCACCTCTCCCGCGGCTACCTGGGCCGCCCGGACCTCGACGCCGCCGCCTTCCCGGTCGGCGCGGACGGGGTGCGCCGCTACCGCACCGGAGACCTGGCCCGTCGACTGCCCGACGGCGCCCTGGAGTTCGTCGGCCGCGCCGACGACCAGGTGAAGATCGCCGGGCACCGGATCGAGCCGGCCGAGGTGCGGACCGCCCTGGAGGGTCACCCGGCGGTCCTGCGGGCCGCGGTGACCGTCCGGACCCGACCCGGCGGCACGGCGGCGCTCTGCGCGTACGTCCTGCCCACCGATCCCGGCGCACCTGAGCCGGGGGACGAGCTGCGGGCGCACCTCGCCACGCTGCTGCCCGCCCACCTGGTACCGGCGTCGATCCTGGCGGTCGACGCCTTGCCGGCCACGGCCAGCGGGAAGACGGACTTCGCGGCGCTGCCCGACCCGTTCCCGGGCCCGGCTCCCGGGGACGACGCCTCGTCGGCGACGGACGACCTGGATGCCCGGGTGGCGCAGCGGTGGGCGCGCACCCTCGGGGTGGACGCCCGGGTGCTCGGCCGGGACGCGGACTTCCAGCAGCTCGGCGGGGATTCGCTGGCGCTGCTGGAGATGCTCTCGGCGGTCGCCGACGAGCTGGTCGCCCCCGCCGGTGTGGACGCGTTCATGGCCGATCTCGGCGGCTCCCTGACCGAGCTGACGCTCGGCCGGGTCAGCGAGGCGGTCCGGCGCGCCGGACCGTCGGACGGCCGGACCGGGGGACCGTCGGACGGCCCGGCCGGGGGACCGTCGCACGGCCCGGCCGGGGGACCGTCGGAGTCGTCCGGACGGACGGAGGAGACGGCGTGATCTTCGTCGGACGCGGTGCCCTGCTCGCTCGGGCCGTCGCCCACGCGCTGACCACCGGTCACCGGGTCGACCTGGTGGTCTCGGACGACCCCGCCGACGACGGGGCGAACGGCCCCGGCGTACCGCGGCTCACCACGAGGGACGTCAACGCGCAGGCCGACCGGCTGCTCGACCGGGCGACCGACGGTCTGGTCTGGTCGATCAACAATCGGATGATCTTCCGGACTCCGCTGCTCGGCCGGGGACTGCGGATCCTCAACATCCACAACGGCCTGCTCCCGCAGCACCGCGGACTCCCGTCGGCCGCCGTGGCGTTCGCCCTGCTGCGCGGTGACCGCGAGTACGGCGCGACCCTGCACGAGGTGGACGCGGGCGTGGACACCGGCCGGGTGCTGGCCGAACAGCGCTTCCCGGTGGCCGACGACGCCCGGTACCACCAAGTGCTGCTGCGGGGCGTCCGGGCGTGCCACGCCCTGTTCCAGCGCTCGCTCGACGATGTGGTGGCGGGTCGCGCCCCCGCGCCGCCGCCGCGCCGCCCGGACGCCGTGGCCGGCTACTACGGCCTGCGGGCGCTGCGCGAACTGCCCTCCCACGCCGGGCATCCGGACTTCGCGCGGGCGACCGATCTGGGCGCCACCGCGCCGTTCGTCCCGGAACTGGTCGAGGCACTCGCCACCGTTCCGGGGAGCCCGGATCCGACCGCCCCCGGCGCCGGGCCGTGGACGAAGGTCCTCACGGGTGAGTGACCGGCGAGCGACCCCGGGTGTCCTCGGCTGACCTGCGGAACCGCCGAGGCGCGGCGAACGCCCGGTCGAAGGTGTCCGCGTCGTCCTGCCGGGCGGCCAGGTCCTCCGGTGGTTTCATCGCGTCACCGCGACGCCGGGCTCGAAGCGTCGGCAAGGCTGGTCAGGATGGAGCCGGACCAGCTGCTCTCCCCGAACACGCCGACCGGGATGGCGAGCACGCCGTACTCGCGCCGGAGCGTCCCCGCCGGGATGCCGACCGGGAAGAAGTAGTTGCCGGGACAGGTCCGGCTCGCCGTGGGGATCGCCCCGAGCACCTCGTCCGGCAACCGTTCGAACAACCGCTCGGCCCGTGCGGCCAGCTCGGCTACGGCCTGCCGGGGCACGTCACTGTGCTCGGTCAGCAGACTGTCGGCGAGCCTCAACTGTGCCGGCGCCGGGGGATCCGCCCGGAACGCCTCGGCCAGGTCAGCCAGGTCGGCCACGTCGGCCACGTCGGCCAGGTCGGTCTGTGCCGGACCCAGCAGGACCACGCCGAACGTGCGCGGCCACAGCCACCCCTTGGTGACCGAATGCAGCAGGATCGCCCGACCGGTGTCCAGCAAGGCCCGTGTTCCGGCGGCGAACGGGGCTCCCAGGTCGTAGACGCTGTCGATCAGCAGGCGGCGGCGTGGTGACTCCCGCAGCCACGAGATCACCGCGGCGCACTCGGCGTCGGTCAGGTACCGGCCGAGCGGCTTGCTGGGGTTGGCGAGCAGCAGGTACTCGGGCCGGTCCTCCGCCGGCGCCCCCGGCAGGGCAGGCGCCGGCAGCGTCGGGTAGGACGCGGGTGCCAGCCCCGCCGCCCGGGCCAGCTCGAAGTACACCGGGTACACGTCGCCGGGCAACCACAACCGCGCTCGCGCGGCGCGCAGCCGCTGGAACACCACAGCGAGCCCGTGCCGGACCCCCCGACAGACCATGGCGCGGCCGGACCACTCCTCCGGCAGCTCGAACCGCCGCAGCCAGGCACGGGCGAGATCGCACCGGTGCACCGTCCGCAGGTCGGTCGGCGGTTCCGGTCTCATCGCGGCGAGCGCCCGGTACACGTTGGTCTCGGCGGCGTCCAGAAGCGACGGGGAAGCGCCGAGTCGCCGCTGACGGAACTCCTGGAACTCGTCGAACCTCATACCGTCGCACCTTCCGGCAGGATCTCGCTGGCCCGGTCCTCCAGGGAGGCGTAGCAGCGTCCGTCGGCCAGCACGTTCCAGCTGCGGGCGATTGCGTTGGTGCGTTCCCAGAGCAGGCTGGGCTCGGTGTAAGCGGCGATGCGCATCGGCCGGCCGGCCCACCTGCCGTGGTAGACCGGCGCGCCCCAGGGCAGGCGGCTCGCCAGTGCGAAGCCGTGCCGCTCGGCGAACCGGGTGACGACGGACAGCGGGACCTGGTGCTCTCGGCTCCAGACGTTGGCCGCGCGGTCGAAGTAGAGCGACTCGGTGCTGGTGGAGACGTACAGCTCCTTGAAGCAGACCTCCTCGACGCCGAGCGCCGCGGCCCACGCGAGGTAGTCCGCGACGCCGGCCGCGTCGGCGACGCCGCCGCGCTGGAGCACGCAGATCAGCCTCATCCGCAGGCCCGGCCAGCGGTCGCGTGCCACGCGCCAGGTGTCGGCCACGGAGCTCACCGGCGTGCGCAGCGTCATCAGCCGCTCGCTGACGGCGTCGTCCTGATGGTGCCGGGAGACCGCCAGCACGCTCAGGCCCGCCGCGCTCAGGGCCGCCAGCCGGTCGGCCCGGTCGGCGTGTTGACCCTTCGCCAGGGTGTGCGCGTTGGTGATCAGGACGACCTTCGGGAACGCCGCCGAGCAGGCGGACACCAGCCGCAGCTGCTGTTCGAACGGTATGAGCGTGGGCTCCCCGCCGCCGGTGATCACCGCACGCTCGGCACCCGCCGCACGGGCGCGCTCCAGCCAGTGGGCGACCGCGTCCCACGGGATCCGTGCCGGCGCTTGGTCGCTGGAGATCGACGCCGAGGAGAAGCAGAACGAACACCGGGCCTGGCAGGCGGAGGCGACCGGCAGCACCGACACCGAGCGCGGTCGCAGGTCGGCAGGGCGACGTTCTGCCGATTCGTGCAGGCGCAGCGAGGCCGCCATCGCGTCCTCGACGGTCGTCGGGCGCAGCGTGAACTCGTCGCCCACCTGGTCGAGCTCGTGGACGGCCGACAACCGGATGCGGGCCTCGTGCAGTTCCATGCCGAGGCCGGTCGCCACGTTGGGCACCAGCTCGTCGGGGTCCACCGTGGTCTCCAGCACCAGCAGCCGGTCGCCCGGAAGGGCCAGCCGGTCCAGCAGGCGTCGCGCCTTCCCGATGCCGATGCCCAACTCCGCACGGGCCAGCAGGTGGAACCGGTCGGGATGGGTACTCTCCGGGACCCCCGCCTTGCCGTAGGCGAACGCGTACTTGTCGAAGCCCCTCGCGAAGTTCGACAGCACGATGACGTGGAAGCGCTGGTCACTACGGTTCATCCCGACATGATGCATGAGCCGGGTCTCGCGCTGATCGCCGCTGCCCCGGGAACGGTGCTCCGGCATCACGGGCTCGACACGCGTGACCGGTGTCTGCGGGGGAGGCCCGCCTGAAGGCGACGGGTTGTTCCCCCGTCCCCGGGGAGCCCGGGCCCGGTCCGGGGCGGCTTCGCACGGCGGTCGGGACGACTGGTTCGATTCCGGCCTCTTGTGTCGGAAGCCGTGTGCGGGCGTCGGCCGTGGACTCCGGGAGGATTCCGGGTGGCGGGCCGGGCCGGAGGGTGCGACGGTCGGGAGATGGACGAACACCGGGACGGGCCCCCGAACTCCTTGGCGTGGCGCACAGGCCAGTGGTACGCCCATGTCCTCGACCTGGTGAAGCGCAGCGCCGGCGCGGTGAACTCCGGCCACTGGTCCGCCCTCGCCGACTGCTCGGAGGGGATGTCCGATGCCACCGCCGAGCTCGCGAAGCTGGCCGAGGATCTGGCCGTCGGCGGAGAGGGCGAGCGCGTCGGGCCCGGTGAGGTCCTGGCCGCGGCAGGCGACCACCTGGTCAGCCCCGGCCACGAGCAGTTGTTCCTGCTCCTGCACCCCACCGATCGGCCCACGCGCACGCGCGACGGCCACGGCGGCTGACGCACCGCCGGAACGGCGGGCCGGGCCCGCTGACCAGCCGCGGGGTCTCCGCGCTCACGCTCCCCGGCCGGCGCCGCGGCAGCACCGGTCGCCGGCGCTCAGTGGCGGTACGCGGCTGTCGCGATCGCGATGAAGGAGCGGATCAACGGGTTGGTGTCACCCTCGTTCCACACCGCCACCACGCGGCTCGGCGCCATGTCGATCAGCGGCACCACGGCCAGCTCCGCGGGCAGGTCGTGGCCGAGCGGGGCCAGGCCCACCGTGCCGTTCCACAACACGGCCTGAAGGCATTCCTGGACGGCGCGCACCACCGGGCCCTCGCGCGGCCGGCCGCCGTTCCAGTACGCCTGCCAGGCGGGGTCGGTGTCCGGCGGGAACCGGAACCAGGGGCGGTCGCTCAGCTCGGCCAGCCGCAGCCCGTCGCGGCGGGCCAGCGGATCGTCGGCGCGCAGGACCACGCCGACCGGATCGGTCCGCAGCGCACGCACCGTCAGGGCCGTCTCGTCGAACGGTGCCCGGGTCAGCGCGACGTCGACCGTTCCGGCGCGCAACCCGCAGGTCGGGTCGGTCAGATCGGTCTCGCGGACGCGGATGTCGATGCCCGGATGGCTTCGGCGGTAGGCGGCGGCCAGCCTGGCCACTCCCGGGTCGGTGCCGTCGCCCAGGAGACCGATGGTGAGGGTCGCGACGCCGGCCGCCGCGCTCACGCGCCCCCGGACGCGGTCGGCGTGGTCGAGGAGGGCCCGCGCCTCGTCGAGCAGCACCGAGCCCACCGGAGTGAGCGTGACTCCCGTGGGCGAGCGGGCGAACAGCCGGGCCCCGACGTCGGTCTCCAACTGCTTGATCGCCCGGCTCAGCGGCGGCTGACTCATGTGCAGGCGGGTGGCGGCCCGGCCGAAGTGGAGTTCCTCGGCGACCGCCACGAAGTAGCGCAAGGTCCGTAGCTCCACGCTGCAACGATACCCGCGAGGTATCGGCGCCGCGGGATGGGTCTTGGACACCGGCAGGCCACCGGCGGTGCACTCGTGAGCATGACCGAAGAAGCGAAGACCAGGCAGCCGCAGATCGGCCCCGCCGTCTCGGTGGTGGGTCCCGGTGACGGCGAGACGATCGTTCTGGGCACCACGCGCATGCGCGTGTTGGAGGACGGCAGCCACACCGGACACCGCCTCGCCATCGCCGAGTCCGTGCTCGCCCCGCACACCCAGGGACCGCCGCAGCACCGCCACGCGCAGCATGACGAGGGCTTCTACATCCTCTCCGGCACCGTGCGGTTCACCGTCGGGGACGAGGACCACGACGCCACCGCGGGCACGCTCGTCATGGTTCCCCCCGGTACCCCGCACACCTTCGCCAACCCGACCGGCCAACCCGCCGTCATGCTCAGCACCTTCACCCCCGACTTCTACGTGCAGTACTTCCGGGACCTCCGGGAGGCGCTCGCCGGCGGCCGGCCGCTGACGCCCCAGGCCAACATCGACGCGATGAGCCGCTACGCCACCGAGCCCGCCACCGAGCCCGGCACCGAGCCCGGCACCGAGCCCGGCACCGAGCCCGGCACCGAGCCCGCCTGAAGCCAGCAGCACAGCACCGCCGGCAATCGACGCAACCCTCGCAACCGACGCAATCGACGGGCGGCCCCGTGAACGGGCGGCCCATGAACGGGAACCATGAACATCGCCTATTGGCTCATCGCGGGACTGCTCGCGCTCTTCTACTCCTACGCAGGCACGCTGAAGGTGATCCGCAGCCGCGATCAACTCCGACCGATGATGGCCTGGGTCGACCGCATGCCCTTGCCCGCCCTCCGGGCCCTGGGGGCGGTCGAGGTACTCGGCGCGACCGGCCTGATCCTGCCGCCGCTGACCGGCATCGCTCCCGGGCTGGCGCCGGCCGCGGCCATCGGCTTCGTACTCCTGCAGACCGGCGCGATCGCCGTCCACCTGACCGGCGATGACCGCCGGATCGCCCTCAACGCCGGACTCACCGTCACCGCGGCCGTGACCATCTGGCTGGCCACCAGCCTGTGACCGAGCACGGTCCTCGGCCGGCGGATGCGACGACCGGCATGTCGTTCGTCGAAACCTACCGGTACGACGCCTCCGGCGTCGTACCCCTGCACCGCGTCTGATCGAACGTCGTCTCGTACTCGTCTCGTACTCGTCTCGTGCCTCCGGGCGGACGGGCGGACGGGCGGACGGGGTCCTGCTCCCGGGTCGGAGCGGGACCCTGGCGCGTGGCGGTCAGTAGGTGGACGGCATCACGGTCCAGCAGGTGATGTGATCCACTTCGGTCTGCGCTACGGTCCTTTGGCCACCACCACACCGCCCCGACGAGTCGAAGAGGGTGGGTGGAACCACAGGCCCGGGCAACCGTGTCGGTTCCGGAGGACGGGGAGTCCGGGTTCGACGTCGACGGGGGGACGGGATGCGCCACAGGCGGCCGACTGACCAGGAGCTGCGGCAGATCTTCCACGCGGAACTGGAGCGTGTGCTCGCGGGCGGGGGACCGCGCTCCTGCACCGGGCTGGACAACGACACCGCCGAGGCACTCTGGGCGATCGCCTCGGCGGAGCCCGTCGACCGCGAGACTCTGGTGCCGGCCGCCTACCGGGCCTTCGCCGGTCAGCTGGACGGCAGCAACGCGGCTCGCTGGCACGAGGAACTGGAACGTCGGTTCGAGGAGCGCCGACAACGGCGGCCGGGTGAGGCGGGGTGAGAGACCGGGTTCGTGCTCGTGGGCACGACGGCGTCCCCGAGGCCGAGCGGGAGTCGAGGCTCCCCGAGCACCGGTGGGCGGAGGGGCGTGTCCGAGGATCCGGGTCGCGCGGCGTCCGGCGGGAACCGCCGGACACGCCGCACGGCGCCCGCCGGCCCGGAGGACAGGACCGGCAGGCGCGGCGCGGCAGAGGTGGCGACGGTCAGCAGACGGCGGTGCGCGCGTACGTCTTGGAGCCGTACCGCACGGTGAACGAGAAGTTGTTGCTCATCGTGAAGCAAGGGGTCGTCGACCCGTCCTTGAGGACGACCGTGACGCTCATCACCTTGCCGCAGTAGTTGCCCAGTTTCACGGAGTGCGTCGCCGCGTTGACGTCGCGGGTGATGCAGGCGGGCGCCGTGCCGCCCGGGGCGGCTTCGGCGGTACTGGCCAGCATAAGCGGCGTGGCGGCGGTGAGCACCGCCACGGTGGCCGCTGCGGCGATCCGGGCCTTCGAGATCCTCGACATGGCACTGCCTCCTTCGGCTGCCCGCCGGCGACCTGCCGGGCGGGACTGCCACCACCCTGCTCCGCTCGCATTGGCCGGACCTTGAGGGAACCTTGAACGGGCCGGTCCGGGCGTACACCGGCCAAGTCGCCCGGCCGTCCGCCGAGTCGGGCCAGCCGGTGCCCGTGGGGCGCACCGCCCCTGAACCACGAGGGGGAGCCGCCCGAGCGGCCTTCACCCGGCGCCCGGCTCCTGTCGGCCGGGACCGCTGCCGCCCTCAGCCGCGCACTCGGGCCGTCGCCGCACCCAGCGCCCGCGCCACCGCGACGCGGGCAGGTCCCTGCGATGTTCGCGAGGCCCGGTCCCATTGGATGCCCTCCGTAGGAACGGGCAGCAGGACGCCAGCCTCGCCGTTGATCGAGCCGCCACCGTAGACAGACATGAAGGCACCCTCCTCCGCGCGGGTCCGACCAACCTAACGACCAGGTCCGACAGCCCGCCCGTTCAGTCGGCGTTGCCGAACCACCACTCGGTGTTGTCCACGCTGGCGGCCCAGTCGTTCATGACTCGCTCGATGGCGGGGAATCCAACCTCACGGGCAACCGTCCCGACGATGAACCTTCGGTCCGCCGGCGCCTCGGCCAGCCCGTCGAGAGCGGTAGGGGCAGCCTCCAACCCTGCCAGTTCCTCCGATGAGAAGGGGCCTCTGCGGTAGGCCTGGACGCAGACGTTAGCCCCGCGCTCGGTCGCCTCGTACGTCCCGTCGCCGGCGACCTGCAGCACGTCTCCCGCAGCGCATCCCAGCACCAGGCCGGGGCTGCCGCTCAGTTCGAACGAGTGGTCTCCCAGCACCCGGGCAGGAAGCACCTCGAAAACAGGCCGTCCAGTGCTGCTGTGGCCCGCCAGCAGCCGTATGTGGGTGTCAGCACCGACGTTGGACTCATCCATCATGAGCGTGATCGTGTCATCGGTACCGGCGGCTTGCGCCCTCACGTGGCGGGCAGACCGTCACGACGGAGGACGCGCTGGAGCACCTGGTGAACGTCCTCGGCGATCACGTCCAAGAGTTCGGCACCGAAGGCGCAAAGGGAATGCTCCCAGGGATGTCCGAAGGTGCCGAAGCGGAGATCATCGGCGAGGAATATGGCATAGTCGCCGTCGGGGTAAGGGCTGAGCGGCCAGCCCACCCGAGAACGTCCTTCGAGAACCCGGGAGAGGGACATGTCGGTCGACGGAAGATTCGGACGGAGGCCGTAGCAGGGGTGCTGCCAGTCCAGAATCCAGAGTGACTCCGTGGGCCTGCTGCACTTTCCGAGCCCGTTCTGCACGATGTCCACCAGGCTGTCGAGCTTCCTATCTCCAGGATCCTCGTTCAGGGCGTCGAGGCTCCACGTGATCGATGGTGAAGGCTCTGCGATGCCGGGGAAGGCGTTGATGCTGGGTCGAAAATCGAACCTGGCGTCGAAGCGGTCCCAGATGTCGGTGTATTCGGCGCTGGTCAATCGGTGCAGGGCTTCGGCCGTCATGGGGCGAACCTACCGCCAGGAGCCGCACCCTCCACACAGAATTCGGGCGGCTCTCAGGCGCCGAACCGGCCGGGCCAGCCGGCCTCGTCGGTTGTTCGGCTACCGCGTGGTCGGTTTCGACGACGGCCTGACCCGCAGCGCTCTGCTGGAGCGCCTGGAGCGCCTGGAGCGCCTGGGGCCCTGGGGGCCAGCACCCGCTGGCCGTGACCGTGGGTCGTGGACCAGCACTGGCGCTCGTTCCTTCGATGCAGCCCGGTGGCCGGGTAAGGTTCGGGGACGATCTCGGGGGTGGTGGGTGACGCGGGCTTGGTGTACCAGGTGCGGATGCTGCGGGCGGGGGTGGGTGACCCGGCGTTGGTCGGACGTCGCGAAGGAGAAGGCCGAGGGCCCGTTCAGCATCAACAAGAAGATCGCCGAGGCCGTTTCGGGCGGTGACCACTGATGGGCCTGTCGTTCAGTCTCGGCGACGCGCTGGACGCGGCCGACAACTTCCTCGACGCGAACGTCAAGGCGGGGGCGAAGGTCCTGCAGAAGGGTTCGCACCTGACCGGTGACCTGCTGGACGAGGTCGGCCTGCA
>NZ_JBHXTG010000060.1:0-60210 GCF_042677465.1 Kitasatospora sp. NPDC127111 | reverse complement strand
CGGCCGCAAACCAACGGCAAGGTCGAACGCTTCAACCGCACCCTGCTCGACGAGTGGGCCTACGCCAGGCCCTACCGCACCGAACAGGAACGCCGCGACGCCTACCCCGACTGGCTCCACACCTACAATCACCACCGCGGACACACCGCACTCGCAGGCAAACCACCCGCCAGCCGCGTCCCCAACCTCACGGGTCAGAACACCTAGCTGATCAGGCCCTCGCGCAGCTGCGTGAGGGTCTTGGTCAGCAGCCGGGAGACGTGCATCTGGGAGATGCCGATCTCCTCGCCGATCTGCGACTGGGTGAGGTTGCCGAAGAACCGCAGCATGATGATCCGGCGTTCCCGCGGCGGCAGCTTGGCCAGCAGCGGCTTCAGCGACTCGCGGTACTCGACGCCCTCCAGCGCGAGGTCCTCGTAGCCGAGCCGCTCGGCCAGCGGGCCGTCACCGTCCTCCTCGCCGGGGCTGGAGTCCAGCGAGCTGGCGGTGTAGGCGTTGCCCACCGCCAGGCCCTCGACCACGTCCTCCTCGCTGACGCCCAGGCAGGAGGCCAGCTCGGCCACGGTGGGGGAGCGGTCCAGCCGCTGGGCCAGCTCGTCGCCGGCCTTGGTGAGCGCCAGGCGCAGCTCCTGCAGCCGCCGGGGCACCCGGACCGACCAGCTGGTGTCCCGGAAGAAGCGCTTGATCTCGCCGACCACGGTCGGCATCGCGAAGGTGGGGAACTCCACCCCGCGCTCCGGGTCGAACCGGTCGATCGCCTTGATCAGGCCGATCGTGCCGACCTGGACGATGTCCTCCATCGGCTCGTTGCGGCTGCGGAACCGGGCCGAGGCGTACCGGACCAGCGGCAGGTTGAGCTCGATCAGGGTGTCGCGCACGTACGTGTGCTCCGCGCTGCCGGGCTCCAGGGCTGCCAGCCGCAGGAAGAGCGAGCGGGAGAGCGTCCGGGTGTCCAGGCCGGTGCCGGGCGGGGCCTCCGGGGCGGGCGGCGCGGCGGCCCCGCCCCGCTGGAGCGGGATCCGGTCGACGGCGACCGTTGTGCCACGGGCCTGACCACCGTGGATCTCCGCAGTGCCCAGCTCTCCGGACATGCACCCACCCCCTTGTGACTGACGCTTCGACGGGCCGCCCCGGCGACGTTCCCGTGCGGCGCCCTCCCCCTCCATACCGGCTCACGATCCACGGCAAACCCGAACGTCGCAAGATGTCACGCGGCAGTAACACCCAGCGATCCCGGTGGTGCCGTCGGTGCCGGTCAGTCCTCCCAGGAGTTCCCGGTCCTGAGCCTGGTCAGGATGCGGGAGAGCAGCCGGGAGACGTGCATCTGGGACATCCCCAGCTCGGTGCTGATCTGGGACTGCGTCAGGTTGGCGAAGAACCGCAGCATGACGATCCGCCGCTCCCGCTCGGGCAGCTGCACCAGCAGGTGGCGGACCATGTCCCGGTGCTCGACCTCGGCCAGCGCCGAGTCCTCGTAACCGAGCCGGTCCAGCAGGGCGAGCCCGCCCTCGTGCTCCTGCGCGGCCTCCAGCGAGGCCGCGTTGTACGCCCGCCCGGCGTCCAGGCAGGCCCGGACGTCCTCCTCGGGGATGCGCAGGCTGGCGGCGATCTCGGGCACCTTGGGGGCCCGGCCGTGGGTCACCGTCAGCTCCTCCATCGCGCCGCTGACCTGCACCCAGAGCTCCTGGAGGCGGCGCGGGACGTGCATGGTGCGGACGTTGTCCCGGAAGTACCGCTTGATCTCCCCGAGGATGGTGGGCAGCGCGTAGGTCGGGAACTGGACGCCGCGGCTCGGGTCGAACCGGTCGATCGCGTTGATCAGGCCGATCGTGCCGACCTGGACCACGTCCTCCATCGGCTCGCTGCGGCTGCGGAAACGGGTGGCGGCGTAGCGGACCAGCGGGATGTTGACCTCGATCAGGGCGGCCCGGACCCGCTCCCGCTCGGGGGCGTCCGGGGCAAGCTCGGCGAGCCGCTCGAACAGCACCCGGGTCAGCGTCCGGACGTCCACGGCGGGGCGGCCGCCCGGGCCGCGCAGGCCGTCCGGGCGCAGTTCGCCGGCCGGGCTGATGATGGCGGCCAGCACCTCTTCGGGGGGTGTGGCGGCCTGGGTCGGTGGGGCGGGGGCGGCCGCGGGTGGCGGTGCGTCCGCCGGGCCGGTCTCTGCGGCGGCCGGTCCGGTATCGGTGCCCGGCGCGCTCCCTGGTGTCCGCACGGACACGTCACCCCTCCCAAAGTCGACAACGGTGGGACTTGCGGGTCGGGTGCCGCGTCTCGGTTCACCACCTCGCCATGTCCGGCAAAACCGGTCATAGCATCACAAGGCGGGCGCAGGTCGGGCAAGCACCGAGCGGAGGTGTGTTGGTGCGGCGCCGGCCGTCCGCCGGCCCTTCCGGCCGGGTGCCCGGAGGACCGTTCCGGGACAGAGCAAGGCGCCCCGCCCGGGTCTCGGGCGGGGCGCCGGGGTCCGTCCGGGGGATGCCCCGGGATCAGACCTCGATGTCGGCGATCACCCAGGTGGCGAACTCGCGCCACTGGCCGGCCGCGGCCTGGTGGGCCGGGTGGGTGAGGTAGGACTGCAGCGCCTCGCGGTCGTCGACCAGGCTGTTGATGGCGTAGTCGTACGCGATGTCGCGCTCGGTGGTGTTCCAGCCGCACTCCCACTCGCGCAGCTCGGGGATCTCCGGGCCGAGCGCCTCGAAGGCCTTGGCGCCGGCGAGCGCGCGCTCGTCGTCCTTGGTGACGCCTTCGTTGAGCTTGAACAGGACCAGGTGCCGGATCACGATGCCGCTCCTCGCGGACGGGGGGTTGAGGGACGGGCCCACCGTAGCCGGTGCCGGTCGGGCTACTTCACCAGCCCGGTCATGAAGGTGCCGATCGCCTTGGCGGCGGTCGAGATGCCCTCGAAGCCGAGCTGGACGAGTTCGGCGGCGCGGGCCGGCGAGGTGATGATCGTGTAGAGCACGAAGACGAGCAGGAGGACCATGCCGATCTTCTTCGCCTGCGCCATCCGGTGACCTTCCTCCCTGCTGTGGGCCGCCGCCATCGGTCCCCGAGCGGCCCTCTGCATTGGGCAGCTTATCCACCGGACGGGCTATCAAGTGTGCGACGCGTTCGCCCGGCGGGACGAAGGTCCCCGCGAGTGGGGCCTTTCTCCGGGTGCCCGGACGCGCGCGGTCGAGCAGGATGGATGACGTACCGAGGGTTTGGCAGGAATCCCGGTGCGTGGATCCGGAGCTCCCCGCTGTGGGACCGGTGCCGCGGTTTCCCCCGACGCGGCCCCGGTTGTGGGACTCCGCCCGGGGGAGCGGTTGTTCCCCCCGAACCGCTCCCCCCGGACCAGGCTCCGCACCAGAAGGGCGTTGGTGGTCATCGGCCCCGGCGCGGAGCCCCTTTCCGCGGATGAGGGTGCGCGGAAACGACGAGGGCCCCGGCTGTCTCCAGTCGGGGCCCTCGTGTTGCTGGCGGTAGCGGTGGGATTCGAACCCACGGTGGAGTTGCCCCCACACACGCTTTCGAGGCGTGCTCCTTTGGCCGCTCGGACACGCTACCGAGGGGAACTCTACCGGACGGGTGGCGCGGTCACGAAATCCGTATCGGGAGGGGGTGCCGCGCGGGGTTCAGCGGTGGGTGTCGAAGAAGGCGCGGAGCTGCTCGCCGCACTCGTCGGCGAGGACGCCCCAGATCACCTCGGGGCGGTGGTTGAGCCGCCGGTCGCGCATCACGTCGAAGAGCGAGCCGGCGGCGCCGGCCTTCTCGTCGAGGGCGCCGTAGACCACCCGGTCGATCCGGGAGAGGACGATGGCGCCCGCGCACATGGTGCAGGGCTCCAGGGTGACGACCAGGGTGCAGCCGCTGAGCCGCCACTCCCCGAGCTTCGCCGCGGCCTCGCGGATCGCGACCACCTCGGCGTGGGCGGTCGGGTCGCCGACCGCCTCGCGCTCGTTGTGGCCGCGTCCGATCACCTCGCCGTCCGGGCCCAGGACGAGCGCCCCGACCGGGACGTCCCCGCCGGCCGGCGCCAGCGCGGCCTCGGCGATGGCGAGGCGCATCGGCGCCGCCCAGCGGTCACGGACCGGGTCGGGGCGGACGGGAGCGGGGAGCGGGGCCACCGGGGGAACCCGGGTGGCCGCCGGAGGGACTGCCTGGCGGGCGGACGCGGACTGCATGGCATCCAGTGTCCGGCATCCGGTGGCGGGCACCGGCCGCTACCGGACGGCCTCCAGGACCTCGCCGCAGCCGAGGGCCTCGGCGATCTCCTCCAGGGCGTCGCCCGGCACCGCGCCCTCGCCGCTGAGGGCGAGCAGCTCCTCGGAGGGCAGCCCGAACTCGCCGAGCAGGTGGGAGTCGCCGAGCGGGCCGACCGGGACGCCGCCGCGGGCGCCGGTGTCGTCCTCGTCCTCCTGCTCCTGCGCCGCCTCCTCGTCCTCCAGCTCGGCGACCAGGTCGTCGAGGTCGCCGAACTCGCTCTCGCCGGCCTGGTCGACCAGCTCGTCGGTGAGGACGGAGCCGTACGAGCTGCGGGCGGCGGCGGCGCCGTCCGACACGAAGATCCGCGGATCCTCCTCGCCGTCGACCCGGACGATGGCGAACCAGGCGTCCTCCTGTTCGATGAAGACCAGGACGCTGTCGTCGTCCTGGGCCGCCTCGCGGGCCAGGTCGGCCAGGTCGGCCAGGGTTTCGACGTTGTCGAGCTCCGTCTCGCTCACATCCCACCCGTCCTCGGTGCGAGCAAGCACTGCAGCGAAGTACGCCACCAGGGACACTCCCAAGATCTCGTCTCGGCTGTCGGCGCGCTCGGGCAACGCGGAACCTGGCCGCCCCCGCGCCAGAGGCGGTCCGCTGTTCGGACCGTCCCATCGGAATCGTGACAGAAAGCCCGCCTTTGCGGGGGGTGTTCGGCAGCGCGTCTTTGCAGGTCGTGTCGGAAGGACTGGCCGGGGGCCGGCGAACGTCCGGCGGGCCGGTCAGATCCGGAAGGTTCGCATCCGCATCGCCTCGCGCATGCGGCGCTCCTTCGTCCGGCGGGGCTGGACCCGCTCCCGCAGTTCGCGCGCCTCGGCGAGCTCGCGCAGGAAGACGGCCCGTCGCTTGCGACGTTCCGCCTCGGTCTCCGGCTGGTCCGGGGGTCGGTCCGAGCGCCCGCCCGACGGGCCCGTGAGCCCGTCCGTCGAGCCGTCCCCGGTCCTCGGGTTGCTCGTCATAGGACGTGACTTTCCCAGATCGGCCCGATTGATACCACAGGAGGCCGTTCCGTCCTGACATTCGCGGTGCGTCACGGCGTGTCACGGCTGAGTGATCCCGCGGCGGGGGCCGGGGCCGCGCCGTGTCGTACGCGCGTCCGGGCCCGGGCTAACCTCGATGCATGCGGATCCACGTCGTCGACCACCCGCTGGTCGCCCACAAGCTCTCCACCCTGCGCGACGAGCGCACCGACTCGCCGACCTTCCGTCGCCTGACCGACGAGCTGGTGACCCTCCTCGCGTACGAGGCCACCCGGGACGTCCGCACCGAGGAGGTGGAGATCACCACCCCCGTGGCGGTCACCACCGGCACCCGGCTGAGCTACCCGCGCCCGCTGGTGGTGCCGATCCTCCGGGCCGGTCTCGGCATGCTGGACGGGATGACCCGGCTGCTGCCGACCGCCGAGGTGGGCTTCCTCGGCATGGTGCGCAACGAGGAGACCCTGGAGGCCTCCACCTACGCCACCCGGATGCCGGACGACCTCTCCGGCCGCCAGGTGTACGTGCTCGACCCGATGCTGGCCACCGGCGGCACGCTGGTCGCGGCGATCCGGATGCTGATCGAGCGGGGCGCCACCGACGTCACCGCCGTGGTGCTGCTGGCCGCCCCCGAGGGCGTCGCGGTGATGGAGAAGGAGCTGGAGGGCCTGCCGGTCACCGTCGTGACCGCCGCCGTCGACCAGCGGCTGAACGAGAACGGCTACATCGTCCCCGGCCTCGGCGACGCGGGCGACCGCCTGTACGGCACCGCGGGCTGAGCCCCGCACTTCCCGCTCCTCCGTGCGAAGAGCCCCCGGCGTGATCGCCGGGGGCTCTTCGCGTCGGGGACGGGGGGTTCAGCAGCTGCCGGTGGCGCTGGGGGTCGGCGAGGGCTTGGTGGCCAGTGCCAGGGCCGCGGCGGCCTGGGTCTCGTCCAGCAGGGCGTTGTAGCTGTCGCCGACGACGACGTCGACGCTGTTGTCGGTGCGGGCGTCGGTGGAGACGGTGGCCCCGGCGATCTGCGAGCTGATCAGGGTGGCGGCGCCGGCGCCGGCGGGGCCGGCGATCACCACGGCGGTGCCGGGCACCTTCTTGTCCAGCTCGGCCGGGGCGTTGCCCTTCTTGTCCACGGTGAAGCCGCGCTTGGTGAACTCCTCGGCCGTCCGCCCGGCCAGCCCGGCCTTGGTGGTGGCGTTGAAGACGTTCACCTTGAAGGCGGCCGGCTGGGGGATGGCGTGCGGGTCCCCCGCGGGGGCGCCGGGGGACGCGTCAGGCGTGGGGGTGGGCGCGGCCAGCGGCTTGCCGGACGGGCTCGCGCAGGCCTGGGCCGAGGAGTCCTTGCCCCTGCCGGTGAAGATGTCGTAGAGCTGGACGCCGCCGAGGGCGATCAGTGCCAGCGCGAGCAGGGAGCCGATCAGGGCGAACACCTTGCGGCTCTTCTTGGGCGGCCGACCCAGCCGTGGATAGCTGTTGCCGGTGATGCGGTACTGCTTCCCCTTCAGGCCTTGGGGAGTCAACATGCTCACGGTTTGTCTCCCCCTCGTGCCAGGGCGGGGATCGGGTGACGGTTCGGCCGGGGTGGGCGGGGTTCGCCGTGGTCGCGGCCGTAGTCAGCAGACTAGTGCGGTACGGCTGCGAAGGTACTAAATGATCATCATCTGGAGTACGCCGGTACCCGAATGGGTGTACCCGGATACGAACGGACCGCCTCCCGGCCGGTCACCGGAAGGCGGTACGGGGTGCGCCGGAGCGGCCCGTCACTCCATTTCGAGGACGCGGGCGTGCAGCACCTGGCGCTGTTGCAGCGCGGCGCGCACGGCGCGGTGCAGCCCGTCCTCCAGGTAGAGGTCGCCGTGCCACTTCACGACGTGGGCGAACAGGTCGCCGTAGAAGGTGGAGTCCTCCGCGAGGAGGGTCTCCAGGTCGAGTTGGCCCTTGGTGGTCACCAGCTGGTCCAGCCGCACCGGACGCGGGGCGACGTCCGCCCACTGGCGGGTGCTGGTCCGGCCGTGATCCGGGTACGGCCGCCCATTGCCGATGCGCTTGAAGATCACACGGAAAGCCTACCGTTTGGGCGGCGGATGGCCCAGCAGCCGCGACGCCGCCACGCCCTCCGAGGTGAGCTGCGTGTGGGCGATTGCGACTGTTTCATGGGAAATGTCGTGAACGTCGTTCCTCAGTTCTTCCTCTGGAATCCGGAAGGTGACCCGATGTCCACCGCCGAGCCGCCGTCCACCGCCGCCGTCCCGCCGGCCGCCGCCGTCCCGCCCGGCGCGGTCGTCCCGCCCGGCGCGGTCGTCCCGCCCGGCGCGGTCGTCCCGCCCGCCGTGCGGGAGATCGCCGACGGGTACGCCTTCACCGGGCCCGCCCTCGACCTCGGCGCGGTGCTGCTGGACGGCACCGCCCACCCCGCCGCCCCGGTGCGGATCCCGCTCGGGGTGCTGAACCGGCACGGGCTGGTCGCGGGCGCCACCGGCACCGGCAAGACCAAGACCCTCCAGCTGATCGCCGAACAGCTCTCCGCGCAGGGCGTGCCGGTGTTCCTGGCCGACGTCAAGGGCGACGTCTCCGGCGTCTCCGCACCCGGCACGCCGGGCGGGCGGACGGCGGCCCGGGCCGCCGAGGTCGGGCAGGTCTGGACGCCGCGGGGCTGCCCGGCCGAGTTCTACGCGCTCGGCGGCCAGGGCACCGGCGTGCCGCTGCGGGCGACCGTCACCAGCTTCGGCCCGCTGCTGCTCGCGAAGGTGCTGGACCTGAACGAGACCCAGGAGTCCTCGCTCGGCCTGGTCTTCCACTACGCCGACCGGAACGGCCTGGAGCTGTACGACCTCAAGGACCTCACCGCCGTCATCACCTTCCTCACCTCGCCCGAGGGGAAGGAGGAGCTGAAGGGCGTCGGCGGACTGTCCGCGGCCACCGCCGGGGTGATCCTGCGCTCGCTCACCGTGCTGGAGAACGAGGGCGCGGGCGCGTTCTTCGGCGAGCCGGAGTTCGACACCGCCGAGCTGCTGCGGACCGCGGCGGACGGCAGGGGCGTCGTCTCGGTGCTGGAGCTGCCCGCGGTGCAGGACCGGCCGCGGCTCTTCTCCACCTTCCTGATGTGGCTGCTCGCCGACCTCTACCAGGAGCTGCCCGAGGTGGGGGACGTGGAGAAGCCCAAGCTGGTCTTCTTCTTCGACGAGGCGCACCTGCTCTTCAGGGGCGCGTCCAAGGCCTTCCTGGAGGCGATCACCCAGACCGTCCGGCTGATCCGCTCCAAGGGCGTCGGGATCTTCTTCGTCACCCAGACGCCGAAGGACGTCCCGGCGGAGGTGCTGGCGCAGCTGGGCAACCGGGTGCAGCACGCGCTGCGGGCCTTCACCCCGGACGACGCCAAGGCGCTCAGGGCGACGGTCTCCACCTTCCCGAAGTCGTCCGTGTACGACCTGGGCGAGGTGCTGACCTCGCTGGGCACCGGTGAGGCGGTCGTGACCGTGCTGTCCGAAAGAGGTGCCCCGACGCCGGTGGCCGCGACCAGGCTGCGGGCGCCGCAGTCGCTGATGGGCCCGGTCGAGCCGGCCGTGCTGCGGGCGGCGGTGGACGGCTCGCCGCTGACGGCCCGCTACCGGGACGCGGTCGACCGGGAGTCGGCGTACGAGAAGCTGGCGGCCCGGGCGGCGCGGCCGCCGGCGGAGCCGGTGCCCGCGGCCCCGGGCGGGCCGGAGCCGGGCGGGGAGCCGCGCCGGGCGCCGGGGGAGGAGCGGGACAAGGAGGAGCGGGACAAGGAGGGCGGCGGGCTGCTCGGGCAGCTGCTGAGCAACCCGGCGCTCAAGTCGTTCGCCCGCTCGGCGGGGACGCAGCTGGGGCGGGAGATCTCGCGCAGCCTGTTCGGGACCTCCCGGCGGCGCAGGTAGCGGCGGCCGGGTCCGGAGCTGGTGGCTCCCCCTCGTCGGATGACCACGACGAGGGGGAACGCGTGTCCGTATGTTGGCATGGTCAGGATTAATCGTGCAGACCAACGGCGATTTTCGGCCACCGGCCGTCCGGGTCTGTCCGCCGGGCCCGCCCGTCCGGGTCAGCCCGCCAGGGCGGCGCCGATCCGGTCCAGCGAGGAGAGCCGCATCAGGCCGTAGTGGTAGAACCCGACCTCCGGCACGCCCAGGTCGCGCAGGGCGGTGACCTTGGCCGCGAGGTTGGCCGGACCGTCGCAGTCCGAGGCCATCGGGCGCAGGATCACCGCCAGGTCCTGCGGGCGGACGCCGTGCAGGGCGAAGGCGGCGACCTTCTCCCGGACCGCCTCCGGCGTCCTGGCGTAGCCGAGCGTCTCGATCCGGTGGGCGGCCCCGGTGAGCGCGGGCAGGTCGATCCCGGCCAGCCAGCCCTTTCCCGGGCCGCCGCCGTCCATGAAGTTCAGCCGCATGCCGTGCCGGTGCGCCTCCGCGGTCACCTCGGCGGCCAGCGCGGTCACCGTCGCGGCGGAGGCGTCCACGTAGGCGGCGAGCGCGCCGCCCGCCAGCTCGTCCAGCGCGCCCGGCTCGGCGGCGGCCGCGTCGTCGGCCAGTCGGCGGCGCAGCTCGGTGCGGACGGCCGCGGCGACCTCGTCGGCCGGCACGCCCGCGCGGGTGGCGGCGGCGCGGCAGTGCGCGCAGAAGCAGATCCCGAGCAGCGCCTCGGCCACCGGGCCCAGTTCCTCGAAGTACCGCTCGTGGTGGTAGCCGTGGCGCAGGCCGTGGAAGTGCAGCGACTCGGCGCGGACGGTGTCCACCCCGTACCGGGCCAGCTCGCCGACCAGCGTCACCGCGTACTCCCGGACCTCCGGGGCGGCCGGGCAGAGCTCGGTGAGGTGGCGGTCGCCGAAGGCGTTGGCGGGCGCGCAGTCCGGGTGCTCGAAGCCGAGCCGGTCGTTGTGGCAGAAGACCGTCCAGGCGTGCAGCCGGAGGCCGCGGCGCCGGGCCTCGGTGGCGGCCTCGGCGAAGGGGTCGCGGTCGCCGATCGCGGTGGAGGGGGTGGGCCGCAGCCGCCGTCCGGCCCAGCGGGCCGGGTCGGGCCGGAAGTAGGCGGCGCCGGGCTCCAGGTGGCGGACCACCCGGCGCGGGTTGTGCGGGAAGACGTCCCGGGCCGCGTGGTAGACCGAGGCGAGGCTGACGCCGCCGACGCCGGCCCGGTCGGTGAGGTTGCCGAAGAAGGTGTCGGCGCCCTCGTCCAGCAGGTCGGTGGCGAAGGCGAGGACGGACGACTGCACGGTGCGGCTCCGGATCAGGGGGGCGGGTGCCCCCTCACGCTAGCCGGACGGGTGGAATTGGTCTATACCGCGCTGGGCCGGCCGGGTGCCCGGGCCGCCGGGCGTCGCCGGCCGGCGCGGGTCAGAGGCCGAAGTCGTCCAGCTCCTTGAGCAGGTCGGCCCGGGAGCCGGGGGCGCCGCCGGTGCCGACGGCACCGCCGCCGGCCGCCGCGGGCTTCGGGGCGGCCGCCCTCGGCCCCCGGTCGCGGAAGATCCAGGCGCCCGCCAGGCCGCCGACCAGGCCGCCCAGGTGCGCGGCCCAGCTGATGCCCGGCGCCACGCCCGGCAGGGCCCCGGTGACCATGTAGGCGTAGGAGGCGCCCAGGACGACGCCGATCAGGGTGTCGATCAGGTTGCGGTCGAAGACCCCGCGCAGCACCACGTAGCCGAAGTAGCCGAACACCACGCCGCTGGCGCCCACGCCGACGGAGTTCGGCTTGTCGAACACCCAGGCCGTCAGCTCGCTGGTCACCGCGACCAGCGCGGTCAGCCCCAGGAACTTCTTCACCCCGCGGTAGGCCGCGAGGAAGCCGAAGACGAACAGCGGGCCCGAATTGGCCTCCAGGTGCGCCCAGTTCCAGTGCAGCAGCGGCGAGGTGACGATGTTCGGCAGGGAGCCGAGCTCCTGCGGCCGCACCCCGTAGTCCCGGCTGAGGCCGTAGTCGTCGAGCCAGTTCACCAGCTGCAGCAGCCAGATGACGGCCATGACGCCGGCCATGGTGAAGAGCGCGCGACGGGCGTCGGCGATCATCCGGGCCGGGTCGAGGGCGGACGCGGAACCGCTGCGGTCGTTCAGGGCCATGACGGTGACTCTAGGACCGCCCCGATCGGGTGTGCACCCCACTACAGTGAATCGTGTCATTCAGCCAGGAGCCGGGCTGCCCGGTTCGTCGAGAGGTGACCCACTCATGACCGTTCGTCCGCCGCTGCCGTACGAGTTCCTGCCGCAGGTGCCGTCCTTCGAGCTGACCAGCGAGGACTTCACCGACGGCGGCAGGCTGGCCGACGAGTTCATCCACGCGGGCGGCAACCTCTCCCCGCAGCTGGCCTGGTCCGGCCTGCCGGAGGGCACCCGCTCGATCGCCGTCACCTGCTTCGACCCGGACGCGCCGACCGGCTCCGGCTGGTGGCACTGGCTCGCGGTCAACCTCCCCGCCGACACCACCGGCCTGGTGCGCGGCGCCGGTTCGTCGGACGCGGACCTGCCGGGCGAGCGCTCGTTCCACGGCCCCAACGACTTCCCCGGCCACAAGTACGACGGCGCCGCCCCGCCGCCCGGCGCCCCGCACCGGTACGTCTTCGCGGTGCACGCGCTGGACGTGGAGGCGCTGGACGTCGCCGCCGACACGCCGGCGGCGCAGATCGGCTTCAACCTCACCTTCCACACCCTGGCCCGCGCGGTGATCACGGCCGAGTACGGGGTCTGAGCCCGGGCCCGTCCGTCCGTCGATTCCGGATTGACGGACGGGCGATCCGGGGGCCCGGCGGTCGGCCGGGCCTCCGGGCGTGGCGGCGGGAAGTGCCGAGGGGAGGCCGCGACGGCCCCGGTTGCCGGACCTGCGGCCGCTCCGCCCCGGTTGCCGGGCCTACGGCCGCTCCGCCCCGGCCCCGGCCGCCCGGTCGGCGCGGGCGGCGAGGGCGCGCAGGTGGGCGTGCATCTCCGGCGGCTCGTGCACCTCGAACTCGCAGCCGAGCATGAGCAGGCGCATGGCCAGCCACTCCAGGGAGTCCGCCCGGGAGCGGAAGCGGCAGCTCCGCTCGTCGATCGGCTCGACCTCGGAGTCGCCGCCCACCCGCCGCCGGACCTCGGCGGCCGGGGTGTGCAGGGTGGCGACCAGGGTGTACGTCGGGGTGAGGCGGCGGAGCTTGCTCGCCACGTACGCGGCGGCGTCCTCGGCGGGGAGCGGGCGCGGGGTGAAGCGGGCACCGGTGGCGAACGGCCGGCTGATCCGGTCGACCCGGAACAGCCGCCAGTCGTCGCGGTCCAGGTCGTACCCGACGAGGTACCAGCGGCGGCCGGCCGAGACCAGGCGGTCGGGCTCGATCAGGCGGCGGGTCTCGGCGCCGTCCCCGGCCCGGTAGTCGAAGCGGAGCCGCTCCCGGTTGGTCACGGTGCCCGCGAGCACGGTGAGGTCCTCGGGGTCGACGGTCGGCCCGTCGCCGGTGAGCAGCGGCACGGTCGCCGTGTTCAGCGCGCCGACCCGGTGGCGCAGCCGGCCGGGCAGGACCTGCAGCAGCTTGCCGAGGGCGCGGACGGAGGCCTCCTCGATGCCGACCACCGCGTGCCCGGCCGCCGCCCGGAGGCCGACCGCGATGGCCACCGCCTCCTCGTCGTCCAGCAGCAGCGGCGGCATCGCCGTCCCGGCCACCAGTCGGTAGCCGCCGACGGCGCCCATCGTCGCCTCGACCGGGTAGCCGAGCGCGCGCAGCCGGTCGATGTCGCGGCGGATCGTCCGCGGGCTGACCTGGAGGCGCTCGGCCAGCTCGCTGCCGGGCCACTCGCGCGGGGTCTGGAGCAGGGACAGCAGGCTCAGCAGTCGTGCCGGGGTGTCGGTCATGGCGTCCAGGATGCCGGACAAGGCGGACAGGATCTGACCTACATGGCCCCTACTGTCGCAGACGTGCCGACGAGCGAGGTAGAGGAGAACGAGATGACGACGGACACCGCGACGGCGGACCGGCGGAGGTGGATCGCGCTGGCGATCGTGATGACCGCCTCCTTCATGGACCTGGTGGACGTCACCATCGTGAACATCGCCGTCCCGAGCATCCAGGCGGACACCGGCGCCTCGTTCAGCGCCGTCCAGTGGGTGACCGGCGGCTACGCGCTGGCGTTCGCGATCGGGCTGATCACCGGTGGCCGGCTGGGCGACATCTACGGCCGGAAGCGGCTGTTCCTGCTCGGCATCGGCGGGTTCACCGTCGCGTCCGCGCTCTGCGGGCTGGCGGGCGGCGCCGAGATGCTGGTCGCGACGCGGGTGCTGCAGGGGGCGACGGCGGCGCTGATGGTGCCGCAGGTGCTGTCGATCATCCACGCGACCTTCCCGGCGGAGGAGCGCGGCAAGGTGTTCGGCCTGTTCGGCGCGGTGGTCGGCCTGGGCGCGGTCTCCGGTCCGATGATCGGCGCGCTGCTGACCGAGGGGGACCTCTTCGGCCTGGCCTGGCGGCCGATCTTCCTGATCAACCTGCCGGTGGGTGTCGCCGGGCTGCTGCTGGGCCGGGCGTTCATCGGCGAGTCGAAGGCCGAGCGGGCGCTGAAGCTGGACCTGGTGGGCGTGCTGCTGGCGAGTGCGGGCCTGCTGATGCTGATCTACCCGCTGACCCACGGCCGGGAGGCCGGCTGGCCGCTCTGGGGCTACCTGTCGATGGCCGGGAGCCTGCCGGTGTTCGCGCTGTTCGTCGCGTACGAGCGGGTCAAGACGCGCAGG
Source organism: Kitasatospora sp. NPDC127111 (assembly GCF_042677465.1). Taxonomy (NCBI): domain Bacteria; kingdom Bacillati; phylum Actinomycetota; class Actinomycetes; order Kitasatosporales; family Streptomycetaceae; genus Kitasatospora; species Kitasatospora sp. NPDC127111. The sequence continues at coordinate 46,300 of NZ_JBHXTG010000060.1, read as the reverse complement.
GACGGCTCGCCGCTGGTGGAGCTGTCGCTGTTCCGGGTGAAGAGCTTCGCGGCCGGCATCGGCGTGCAACTCACCTTCGGCGTCGTCACCGGGATCTTCTTCCTGGTCTGGACGCTCTACATGCAGCTGGGCCTGGGCTGGAGCCCGCTGAAGGCCGGCACGACCGGCATCCCCTTCTCGCTCGCGGTCTCGACGGCGGCCGGGCTCTCGGTGCAGAAGCTGGTGCCGCGGTTCGGGCGGAAGGTGCTCCAGGCGGGCGCGCTGGTGATGGCGGCGGGCGTGCTCACCTACATCTGGGAGGCCGACCGGTACGGGACGGCGATCGCGCCCTGGCAGATGGCGCTGCCGCTGGTGATCATGGGCCTGGGCATGGGCCTGATCGTCTCGCCGATCACGGACGCGATCCTGGCGGAGGTGCCGCGGGAGCACGCCGGTTCGGCGTCCGGGCTGATCAACACGGTCGGCCAGGTGGGGATGGCGCTGGGGCTGGGCCTGGTGTCGGTGGCGTTCTTCGGCGCGATGCCCGAGGTGGTCACGCCGGCGGAGGCCGGGACGGCGTTCGGCGACGCGTTCACGCACGCGATGTGGTGGGTCACGGGGGTGCTGGCGGTGGTGTTCCTGCTGATGTTCGCGCTGCCGAAGCGCAAGGACGCGGCGGTCGTCGCCAGCGCGGGCGCGGAGGCCGTGGAGGCGCGGGAGCAGGAGCCCGTACTGGTCTGACGCGGTGCCGGCCTGACGGTGTGCGGGTCGTGGGCCCCGGTCGCGGAATGCGCGGCCGGGGCCCGCGTGCGCACACTGGAAGGGCCATGAACCGTACGCCGGTGGACTCCTCGGCGCTGCGCTCGGTCGGGTACGACGCGGCGCTGCTCCTGCTGGAGCTGGAGTTCGTCCACGGGGGCGTCTACGTGTACGACGCCGTGCCCGGGCGGGTGCACCGGGAGCTGATGGCGGCGGAGAGCCACGGGCGGTACTTCGTCCGGGAGATCCGGGGGCGGTACGCGTACCGGCGGCTGGGGTGACGTCCCGCCGGGTGCGTCAGGCGGCGGCGCGGCGGTAGCTGCTGCCGTCCTGGGGGCGGGCGAGGTGGCCCGCCTCGACCAGGAAGCGCCGCAGGGCCGGGTAGTCGTCGTGCACCGCCCGCAGCGCGTCGTTGACCTCGTGCTCGGTGTAGGAGCGGTCCGGCTCGAAGAGGGTCCGGGCGAGGTGGGTCAGCAACTGCTCGCGGCGGGCCGCCTTGCGGGGGATCGTGGGCAGGCGCCCGTCGGCGGAGAAGAGCGCGGACACGCCGGGGGCGGCGGGGGTGTCGGTCATGGGTCGAGCCTCGCGCGACGGGCGGGGCCGGGCAACGGGTTTTCGGGCCGCGGACGCGGGCGCGGGCGCGTGCCGCGGATCGGGGGGCGCCGCGGGCCCGGCTCACCGGGGCCAGTCGGGGGCGGGGTCGGTGGCGAGGAGCGGGCGGATCGCGCCGATGACGGCGCCGACGCAGACGTCCCGCAGCTCGGTGCGGCAGCAGGTCTCCTTGGCGAGCCAGTCCACGCAGAGCACCTGGGCGAAGACGCGGCGCGGCGGGCGTAGCGCCTGTGCGGCCGGGCCTCGGCTCCCGTTCTGCGTGGGGCCCGGCGTGGGTGGGGCCGGTGTGCGGGGCCCGGCGTGCGACCGCCCGGCGCTCGCGGGGAGTGCCGGGCGGGCGGCGTGGTGGCGGTCAGGCCTTCGCCTTGGCCTCCTTCGCGGCGCGCTTCACCTCCTGTTTGTGGGCGCGCACCTTGTCGAGGGACTCCGGGCCGGTGATGTCCGCGACCGAGCGGTACACGCCCTCCTCGCCGTAGCCGCCCGCCGCCTCGCGCCAGCCCTCGGGCTGGACGCCGTACTGCTTGCCGAGCAGGGCGAGGAAGATCTGCGACTTCTGCTTCCCGAACCCGGGAAGGGCGTTGAGCCGGCTGAGCAGCTCCTTGCCGGTGCTGACGTTCCGCCAGAGGCCGGCCGCGTCGCCGTCGTACTGGGCCACCAGGAACTGGCAGAGCTGCTGCACCCGCTTCGCCATGGCGGCCGGGTAGCGGTGCACGGCCGGCTTCTCGGAGAGCAGGGCGACGAAGGCCTCGGGGTTGTACGTGGCGATCTCGTGCGCGTCGAGGTCGTTCCGCCCGAGCCGCTGCGCGATGGTCAGCGGTCCGGCGAACGCCCACTCCATGGGCACCTGCTGGTCGAGCAACATCCCGACGAGCGCGGCGAGCGCGCTGCGCCCGAGCAGTTCGTCGGCCTCAGGCTGCTGCGCGAGCCGGACGGTGACGTTCATGGGCAAGCCCTCCTCTGAGCTGGAGACTCGGGTCGCCGCCCAGTCTGGTGGACGGGCGAGGAGGGGAGGCGGGCAACACGCCCAGGGGGATGTCGCTCCTTGGGGTGACTGGTTGGTTCGTCGGCATAGTTGTTGCCGGCCGGGTTCTGCGCGCCGCCGCCGGGCTGGGTGTGGCGGTGCGGAGGGCCGGCCGGGGGCGCCGGTGACCGGGCGCCGGAACGCCTCGGAAAGTTTTTCCGGCGGGTCTGTCACACGTGGGCGGTGCGGCGGGTCAGAGGGGTGGAAGAGCGCGAGAGACCCCCGGTTGAGGAGAATCCCATGTCCGTCGCCCACATCGTCGTCACCGTCCTGGCCGCCGTCATGGCGGGCTTCTCGGGCGGGTCGGTCTTCGCCCGGGCCGCGTACGTCGTGCAGCCGCTGGCCGAGTACGGGGTGCCGCGGTCGTGGTGGAACTGGCTGGGCGCCGCCAAGGCCGCCGGGGCGCTCGGGCTGCTGGTGGGGCTGTTCGTGCCGGTGATCGGGGTGCTGGCGGCCGTCGGGCTGGTGCTGTACTTCGCGGGTGCCGCGGTGACCGTCGCCCGGGCACGCTCGTACGCGCACCTCCCGTTCCCGCTGATCTACCTGGCGCCGGCCGCGGCCTCGCTGGTGCTGTACGCCTGAGCGGCAGGCGCGGAAGGAGGGGGCGGGCGCGGTTCACGCGCCCGCCCCCTCCGGCGTTCGGCGTTCGGCGTCCGAGGCTCGGGGCTCGGGCCTCGGGGCGCGGCGGGACGGCCGTGCGTACAGGTGATCCAGTGCGGATCGTTTCCTCGGTCGGGCATTCGAATCAATGGGCTTGTTTCATATGACTGTTCCTGTTCCCCGGTGAGGGCCGCCGGCGAGGGGTAATGCTGAGCCGACCGGGTGGCGGGCCGTGCGGGACCGACGCCTGTCCCGTTGTGCCGGTCGGCTTCCTCGACGCGTCCAGAAAGGCTCGCCCGGTGACCCAGCCGTTCGAACTGCCGTCCTTCTACGTGCCGCACCCGGCACGTCTCAACCCCCATCTGGAGGAGGCCCGCACCCACTCCACCGGGTGGGCGCGGGAGATGGGGATGCTGGAGGGCTCGGGCATCTGGGACACCGCCGATCTGGAGGCCCACGACTACGGCCTGCTGTGTGCCTACACCCACCCCGACGCGTCCGCCGAGGCGCTGTCGCTGGTCACCGACTGGTACGTCTGGGTGTTCTTCTTCGACGACCACTTCCTGGAGGTCTACAAGCGCGCCAACGACCGGGAGGGCGGCAAGGCCTACCTGGACCGGTTGCCGCTGTTCATGCCGGCCGACCCGTCCACCCCGGTGCCCGAGCCCACCAACGCGGTCGAGGCGGGCCTGGCCGACCTCTGGCGGCGGACCGTCCCGTCGATGGGCGAGGACTGGCGGATCCGGTTCGCCGAGAGCACCCGGAACCTGCTGAACGAGTCGCTCTGGGAGCTCGCCAACATCAACGCGGGCCGGATCGCCAACCCGGTCGAGTACATCGAGATGCGCCGCAAGGTCGGCGGTGCGCCGTGGTCCGCCGGGCTGATCGAGTACGCGGCCAACGCCGAGGTGCCGAAGGAGGTTTCGGGCTCGCGCCCGCTGCGGGTGCTGATGGACGCCTTCGCGGACGGCGTCCACCTGCGCAACGACCTCTTCTCCTACCAGCGGGAGGTCGAGGACGAGGGCGAGCTGAGCAACGGCGTCCTCGTGCTGGAGACCTTCCTCGGCTGCACGACCCAGGAGGCCGCGGAGGCCGTCAACGACCTGCTCACCTCGCGGCTGCAGCAGTTCGAGAACACCGTGTTCACCGAACTCCCGCCGCTGTTCGCCGAGTCCGGGCTCGACCCGGAGGGCTGCGCCAAGGTCCTCGGGTACGTGAAGGGCCTGCAGGACTGGCAGTCGGGCGGCCACGAGTGGCACCTGCGGTCCAGTCGTTACATGAACGACGGTGGCGCGGCGGCGGGTTCGGCCGAACCCGCCGAGGCCAAGTGGTGGGACGCGTACGCGATCGGCGGCGTCGGGACGTCCGCGCTGGACGTGCTCCGGGCCGGCCCCGGTCGCGGTCTGCCCGGTGGCATGGGCGAGTTGGGCTCGCTGAGCCGTGCGGCCGGGATCGACGCGGCGACGGGGACTCCCGGCTCGCCGGGCGGCACCTCCCCCGGGGTGCGGCGGGCGCGCTCGCACAGCCACGTGCCGCACCAGCACGTCGGGCCGTCCCTGCTACCGGAGTTCGCGCTCCCGTTCGGCGTCGAGCCGAGCCCGCACCTGGACGCCGCGCGGCGCAACACGGTCGAGTGGGCCGAGCGGATGGGCATCCTGGAGGCGCAGCCGGGGGTGCCCGGCTCGCACGTCTGGACCGCCGAGAAGGCCTACGATTACGACCTGCCGCTCTGCGCGGCCGGCATCCACCCGGACGCCGACGCCGAGCAACTCGACCTCACGTCGGACTGGTTGACCTGGGGCACGTACGCGGACGACTACTTCCCGGCGGTGTTCGGGCGGACCAGGGACCTGGCCGGCGCCAAGCGACTGACCGCGCGGATGTCGGAGTTCATGCCGGTCGACGGCGGCGGCGCGACGCCGGAGCCGGAGAACGCGCTGGAGCGCGGCCTGGCGGACCTCTGGGAGCGGACCGCCGGGCCGATGACCGTCGAGGCCCGGCAGAAGTTCCGCACCGCCGTCGAGGCCATGCTGCAGAGCTGGGTGTGGGAGCTCCAGAACCAGGCGCAGCACCGGATCCCCGACCCCGTCGACTACATCGAGATGCGCCGGCAGACCTTCGGCTCCGACCTCACCATGAGCCTCTGCCGGCTGTCCCACGGCCGGGCCGTCCCCGAGGGGATCCACGAGAGCGGGCCGATGCGCTCGCTGGAGAACGCGGCCGCCGACTACGCGTGCATGATGAACGACCTGTTCTCGTACCAGAAGGAGATCGAGTACGAGGGCGAGGTGCACAACGCGGTGCTGGTGGTGCAGAACTTCTTCAACTGCGACTACCCGGCGGCGGTCCGCATCGTCGACGACCTGATGCGCTCGCGGCTGAGCCAGTTCCGGCACGTGGCGCGGAACGAGTTTCCGGTGCTCTACGAGGACTTCGGCCTGGACGCGGAGGGCCGGGCGGTGCTGGACGGCTACGTGAAGGAGCTGGAGAACTGGCTCGCCGGGATCCTGCGCTGGCACCGGGACTGCAAGCGGTACACCGAGGAGGACCTGAAGCGGCACTTCGGGTTCGAGGAGTTCTCGGTGGGCGCCGTGCCGAATTCGGCAGGGACTGTTTCGAAGGAGAGTGTTCCGATGGAGAGTGTTCCGGTGCAGAACGTTCCGGTGGCGGGCGGCGTTGCGGCGGCGTCGGTGGAGCGGGCGGCGGGCGAGGCCGTCGAGGCCCGGGAACCGGCGGGGATCGCGCCGGCCGGGGCGGCGTCCTGGGGCCCGACCGGGCTGGGGACGTCGGCGGCGCGGGTCGGGGCGGCGGCGGCCCCGGTGGGTGCGGCCGCGGGCGCGGCGGAGGAGGCCCCGCGGCCGGGGCTCGTGCCGTCCGGGCCGACCGGCCTGGGCACGGCGGGTGCGCGGGCGCCGTTCACCGGGGCGCTGCCGGAGGTCGCCGGCTGACGGCGGGTTTCCGCCCGTGACCGGGCCGCGACGGCCCGCCGGTGGCTGCACCGGCGGGCCGTCGTGCTGCCCGGGGCCGCTGCGGGCGCTCCCGGCCGCGCGGGGCTGCTCGGGGCCGCGCGAGGCTGCCCGGGGCTGCGCGGGGCTGCTCGGGGCGCGGGCGGGTGGGTGACTGGCTAGGGTGGCGAATCGGGGCGGGAAACCGGGACAGATCGTCACGAAAGGGATGAACCATGGCCGCGCTACCCGAGGGCACACCCTGTTGGGCCGACGCGATGTTCGCCGACGTGGAGGGCGCGAAGGCGTTCTACGGCGAGGTGCTCGGCTGGACCTTCGGCGAGGCCTCGTCGGAGTTCGGGAACTACACCCAGGCGTACTCCGACGGGAAGGCGGTGGCGGCCGTGGTGCCGCCGATGCCCGGCGAGGAGGGCGCGGAGGTGCGCTCCGCCTGGTGCCTGTACCTCGCCTCGCCGGACGCCGCCGCCACCGCCGAGCGGATCCGGGCCAACGGCGGCGAACTCGTGATGGGGCCGCTGCCGGTCGGCGACTTCGGCACCATGGTGCTCGCCAGGGACCCGGGCGGGGTCGCCTTCGGGGTCTGGCAGGCGGGCACCCACGAGGGCTTCGAGAAGCAGGGCGCGCCCGGCGCGTACACCTGGGCCGAGGTGCTCACCCGGGAGCCCGGCAAGGCGGACGCGTTCTTCCCCGCCGTCTTCCCGTACGGCACGCGGAAGATGGAGGGGGACGAGGTCGACTACAAGATCTTCGAGGCGGGCGGCCAGCCCGTGCTCGGCCGGATGGGCATGGGCCCGGAGGACCTGCCGCCCGGGGCGCCGTCCTACGTGAACGTCTTCTTCGCCGTGGACGACTGCGACGCGGCCGTCGCCAAGGTCACCGAGCGCGGCGGCAAGGTGCACCTCGGCCCGATGGACAGCCCGTTCGGCCGGTTCGCGGCCGTCGGCGACCCGCAGGGCGCGGCCTTCGGCGTCATCGACCTCGGGACGACCACCGGCGACGTGCCGGTGATGACGGACGCCTGATGAGCCGGGAGCGGGCCGACCTGGTGGAGACGCTGGACAAGCACCGCGGCTTCCTGCGCCACACCGTCCGCGACCTCACCGACGAGCAGGCCGCCCGGCGCACCACCGTGAGCGAACTGTGCCTGGGCGGCCTGATCAAGCACGTCACCGGCACCGAGGCGCGCTGGATGCGGTTCGCGGTCGGCGGAGCGGAGGCGATGGCGAGCGAGCCGGTCGACTGGGAGGGCCAGTTCCGGATGACGGACGGCGAGACCCTGACCTCGCTGCTCGCCGCGTACGAGCGGGTGGCGCGGGAGACCGACGAGCTGGTGTCGACCCTGCCCGACCTGGACCACGCGCACCCGCTGCCGGAGGCGCCGTGGTTCGAACCGGGCGCGAGCTGGTCGGTGCGGCGGGTGCTGCTGCACATCATCGCGGAGACCGCGCAGCACGCCGGGCACGCGGACATCATCCGGGAGTCGCTGGACGGCGCCAGGACGATGGGCTGAGCGGTGGTGCGTGCCGGGCGGGCGGTGCCGGGCGGGTGGTGCGTGCCGGACGGGCGGTGTCGGGCGGGCGGTCCGTGCCGGGGTGCTCCGTCCTCAGGCGGCCGGCTCCACGCCGAGCAGCTCGTGCAGTGCCCGGTCACCGTCGGGCGTCACCCGCAGGGCCCGGCCGGAGCCGATCCGCTCCACCCACGCCCGGTCCAGCGCCGTCCGGCAGAGCGCGGCGCCGAGCGCCCCGCCCAGGTGGGTGCGGCGCTCCGTCCAGTCCAGGCAGCTGCGGACCAGCGGTCGGCCGCCGGCCCGCCCGGCTCTGGCCGGCAGCTCGATGCCGAGGCCGGACAGCCAGGCCACCCCGTGCTCGGTGATCGCGAGCCCGGCCTCGTCCGTCACCAGGCCGCGGGCCAGGACGGCGTCGGTGACCGCCACCCCGAGACGGCCGGCCAGGTGGTCGTAGCAGGTCCGGGCGCGGGCCTCGGCGCTCAACCGGGTGGACTCGCGCAGGGTGCGGGGCGGCTCCGCGGGCCCGGCGGCCCCGGGGAAGGCGGCGAGGTCCTCGATCAGGGCCGCGGCCGCCGGGCCGGCCAGCCGGACGTACCGGTGCCGCCCCTGCCGCTCCTCGGCCAGCAGGCCGCCGGCGATCAGCCGGGAGAGGTGCTCGCTCGTGGTGGACGGCGCGACGCCCGCGTGCCGGGCCAACTCGCCGGCGGTCCAGGCCCGGCCGTCGAGCAGGGCGGTGCAGAAGGCGGCGCGGGTGGGGTCGGCGAGCAGACCGGCGAGTTGGGCGAGTGACATGCGCCCATGGTGCCCCGGTCACGTTTCGGTCGGGACCGAAACGTTCCGGGCCTAGCGTGACCGGCATGAGCACTTCCCGAGGAGGCCGCGGCATGACGCCGTTCGCCGCTCTGCACCACCGGCCAGGTGAGCCGCTGCTGCTCCCGAACGCCTGGGACCACGCCTCCGCCGCCGCCGTGGCCGAGCGGGGCTTCGCCGCGATCGGCACCACCAGCCTCGGCGTCGCCGCGGCCGCCGGGCTGCCCGACGGCGCCGCCGCCACCCGCGGCGAGACCGTCCGGCTCGCCCGCCGGCTCGGGCGCGGGCGGTTCCTGCTCTCCGTCGACATCGAGTCCGGGTTCTCCGACGATCCGGCCGAAGTTGCGGAGCTGGCCACGGAGTTGGCGGAGCTCGGAGTGGCCGGCATCAACCTGGAGGACGGGCGGGCGGACGGCACGCTCGGGTCCGTCGCCGGCCATGCGGCCAAGATCGCGGCGGTGAAGGCGGCCGCGCCCGGGCTCTTCGTCAACGCCCGCACCGATACCCACTGGGCGGGCGTCGCCGACCCCGGCCCGGAGACCGCGCGCCGCCTGGCGGCGTACCAGGAGGCGGGCGCGGACGGCCTGTTCGTGCCGTCCCTGACCGACCCGGCGGAGATCGAGGCGCTGGTCGGGTGGCTCTCGGTGCCGCTCAACATCCTGTACAGCCCGACGGGCCCGTCGCTCGCCCGGCTCGCGGAGCTCGGGGTGGCCCGGGTCAGCCTCGGCTCGCTGCTGTACCGGGCGGCGCTGGCCGCCGCGGTGGGGACGGCGGTGGCCGTCCGGGAGGGCCGGCCGGGGCCGGTGGCGGACGCGGTGCCGGGGTACGCGGCGGTCACCGGGCTGCACCTGGACGGTGCCGGCGGCTAGGTTCCGTCGGCGGCCTGACCGGCGGGATCCTCGGCGGCCTGTCCGGCGGCTCGTCCCGGCCGGCGGGCGGATGACCGCGCCGTCGCCGTCGCCGTCGGCGTCGCCGTTGCCATCGCCGTCCCGCCCGGCCTCGGAGCGCCGGCCGGGGTGCGGCGTTTCACCGGGCCACGCGCTCGTCGGTGCCGGGGACCTTCGCGGTGCTGAGGGCGATGCGGTTCCAGGTGTTGATGGTGAAGATCAGGGCCAGCAGCCGGGCCAGCTCCTCCTCCGGGAACACGGCGGCGGCGCGGGCGTAGACGTCGTCGGGGACGCCGGCCTGCCCGACCAGGGTGACGGCCTCGGTGAGGGCGAGCGCGGCGCGCTCCTGCTCGGTGTAGAAGTGGCCGGCGTCCTTCCAGACGGTGACCATGTGCAGGCGCTCCTCGCTCTCGCCGGCCTTGCGGGCGTCGGAGGTGTGCATGTGCAGGCAGTAGGCGCACCCGTTGAGCTGGGAGGCGCGGATCTGGACCAGCTCGACCAGGGCCGGGTCGAGCCCCTCGCGGGCGGCGGCGTCGAAGGCGATCAGCGCCTTGAAGGCCTTCGGGGCGGCCTTGGCGAAGTTGACCCGCGGGGCGGCGTGGCCGGTGTGGCCGGCGGTGGTGGTGACGGCGGCGGCGGTGGCGGTGGCGGTCGTGGTCTCGGTGACTGCGGTGGTGTTCGTCATGACCACGAATCTACGGGGTGATAGACCATCGAAGTAGTTCATTCTCGGGCCATCATCATGGGTCAATTCTGTTCAGCACAGCGGGTGTCGCCCCACCGCGCGGTGTCCGACGGCGGGTGGCCGAGGCGCTCGTGCGGTGAGACGACGGGACATCTTTCGAAGACTTGAGGATATTCATCGGCTCGTTCGACCTTCCTAGAGTTGAGGACATCAGGAGCCGCCCCGACGGGGGGCCGGCCGAGCCGGAAGGAACGAACTCCCATGCGCGCAGTCATCCAGAAGTCCTTCGGTGGTCCCGAGGTCCTCGAGGTCGTCGAGGCCGAGCGTCCCGCCCCGCGCGGCGGCGAGGTGCTCGTCCGGGTGCACGCCAGCGGCGTCAACCCGGTGGACCTGGCGGTCCGTTCGGGCGCCTATCCGCTGCTCGGCGAGCCGCCGTACGGGGTCGGCTGGGACATCTCCGGCGTGGTCGAGGAGGCCGGTCCGGGTGCCAGGTTCAAGCCGGGCGACGAGGTGTTCGGGATGCCGTTCTTCCCGCGCGCCGCCACCGGCTACGCCGACTACGTCGCCGTGCCGTCCCGCCAGGTGGCCCGGAAGCCCGCCGCGCTCGACCACGTGGAGGCCGCCGCGATCCCGCTGGCCGCCCTCACCGCCTGGCAGGGCCTGGTCGACGCCGCTCAACTGTCCGAGGGACAGCGGGTGCTGATCCACCGTGCGGCGGGCGGCGTCGGCCACTTCGCGGTGCAGATCGCGAAGGCGCGCGGTGCCCACGTGATCGCCCTCGCCAGCGAGGGCAAGCACGAGTTCCTGCGCGGCCTGGGCGCCGACGAGGTCATCGACTACCGGACCACCGACTACACCGAGGTGGTGCGCGACGTGGACGTCGTCTTCGACTCCTCCTCCGAGGGCACCCGCGCCCTGTCGGTGCTGCGGCCCGGCGGCACCCTGGTCAGCATCATGGAGCACTGGAACAAGGAGCTCGCCGCCGAGATCGAGGCGGCCGGCCGGCACTTCGCGGGCGTCTCGGTCGAGCCCGACTACGCCTCGCTGGAGGCGATCGCGGCCCTGGTCGACGCCGGCCGGATCCGCCCGCACATCGCCGAGACCTTCCCGCTCGCCGACGCCGGCAAGGCCCACGAGCTGCTCGGGTCCGGCCGGGTGCAGGGCAAGGTCGTCCTCACCGTCGCCTGAGCGGCGGGGTGAAGTGCCTAAGCTGGTGCCGGGATCCGGAGAACGGGGGAAGGCGTTGGACATCCTGACCGAGGCGCTGGGTTCGATGCGGACCGGGCATCCGACGTCCGTCCGCACCGAGGGCCGCGCCCCCTGGGGCCTGCGCCTCCCCCCGGTCGCCGGAGCCGGCTTCCACGTGGTGCTGCACGGCACGTGCTGGCTGATCCCGTTGGAGGGCGCCGCGCACCAGGAGGCGATCGCGCTGAGCCCCGGCGACGTGGTCTTCCTGCGGGACGGCCGGGGCCACATCCTCGCCGACCACCCCAGCACTCCGGCCGAGCCGGAGCGGCCCTCCCAGTACCGGCCGAGCACGCCGATCGGCACGGTCACCCTCGGCGGCGACGGCCCCCGGACCAGCCTGCTCTGCGGCAACTACCACCTGGACCAGGGCCGTCCGCACCCGCTGGTCCGGCAGCTGCCGGAGATCATCCACCTCTCCACCGGGCGGGGCCGGCACCCCGAGCTCACCGCGGCCGTCCAACTCCTGGGCGCCGAACTGGAGAACCCGCGGCTCGGCTCGACCGGCATCGTCCCGGCGCTGATCGACTCGCTGCTGCTCTACATCCTGCGGGCCTGGCTGGAGGACCAGCCCGCGGTGGCCGCGGTCGGCTGGGCCGCCGCGCTCGGCGACTGCGCGGTCGCCCCCGCGCTGGCGGCCATCCACGGGGCCCCCTCGGACCCGTGGACGGTCGAGTCCCTGGCCGCGCGAGTGGGCCTCTCCCGGGCCGCCTTCGCCCGGCGGTTCACCACCCTGGTCGGCGAACCGCCGATGGCCTACCTCACCCGCTGGCGCCTCACCACCGCCGCCCGCCTCCTGCGCGAGTCGGAGGCCCCGCTCACCACGATCGCCTCCCAGGCCGGCTACGGCTCCGAGTACGCCTTCGCCAAGGCCTTCAAGCGCGAGTACGGCCGGGCGCCCGGTGGCTACCGCCGCGAGACCCGCGAGGGCCGGGCCGCCTGAGCGGGGTGGGCCGGTTCGCGCCGGCCGGCCGAGGATCCGGTGAACGGCCCCACCCCGTAGGGCCGTTCACGCTCCACGGTGATTCCCGGCGTCGGTGGCGTTCGAGCCAGGAGGAACCCCGGCGGTGTCCACGGTGATCCACCGCCGGCGACCTTCACCCTTGCGAGCGGTTCGTCCACGGGTGGCGCCGCCGCGGCCCGGGGACCGACCGGCCCCGGGCCGCGGCCTGTTCACGGCCCGGCCGGCTCCGGCGCGGTGACGGGCAGGGCCTTCAGGCGGACGACCGGTGAGACGAGCAGCCCGAGGACGACGGCGGCGGAGCCGGCCGCGGCGACGGCGAGCGCGCCGTGGGCGCCGATGCGGCCGGCGAGCAGGCCGGCGCTCAGACCGCCGAGCGCGCCGCCGCCGAACAGCAGGGTGCGGAAGGCTGCCGTCATCCGGCCCATCATCGCCTGCGGGGTCAGGCTCTGCCGCAGGCTGACGATGACGACGCCCGCCACGCCCAGGCCCAGGTAGGTGGTGAAGAAGGAGAGCACGAACAGGGTGAGCACGGCCGGCCGCGGCCCGGCGGCGAGCGGGATCAGGGTCGGGCCGAGCAGCAGCGCCGACTGGGCCACCAGGTAGACCCGGCCGAGCGGGAACCGGGCGATGACCCGGCGGGAGATCAGCGCGCCGATCAGCCCGCCCACCGAGGCCGTCGCGAAGACCCCGCCGATCGCGGTCGAGCCGAGGTGGAGGTCGTTCGTGCCGTAGAGCAGGAACATCGTCCAGACGGTGACCATGGAGAAGTTGCAGCAGAAGCCGATCAGCGCCAGTGCCCGCAGCACCCCGTCGCGCAGGACCCAGCCGAGCCCGTCCCGGAGTTCGCGCAGCAGGTGGCGTTCGGCGACCGGTTCGGGAGGCGGCTCGGGTGTGCGGATCAGCAGCAGCGACACGACGGAGGCCGCGTACGAACAGGCGTCCACGACCAGCGCCACCGGTGCGGTGAGCGCCGACACCAGGAGACCCGCCAGCCCGGGCCCGGCGACGTCGGCGGCGGAGGAGCTGGTGCCCATCCGCGCGCTCGCCTCGACGTAGTGCTCGGGCCGGCGGACCAGGACCGGCACGTAGGACATCCAGCTGACGTCGAACACCACCGAGGCGATGCCGACCGCGCAGGCGATCACCAGCAGCGCGGTCAGGGCGAGGGCGTGCCACCAGTACAGCAGCGGGACCAGCCCGACCAGGGCGAGCCGGACGAGGTTGGCGCCCAGCATCACCGGCCGGCGCCGGGCCCGGTCGGTCCAGACGCCGATCAGCAGGGCCAGCCCGAGGTACGGGACGAGCTGCAGGAAGCGCAGCAGTCCGACCTGTTCGTCGGTGGCGTGGAAGGCGCGGATCGCGGTCAGCGGCAGGGCGAGGTTGGTGACCTGGGTGCCGAGCAGCGAGACGGTCTCGCCGAACCAGAAGACCAGGAAGTCCCGGTTGCGCCAGAGGCTCTCCGCCGGCTCCGGCGCGGTCGACGGCGGGGTGGCGGGGGCGGGCCCGGCCGGGGCCAGGCTCATCGGACGCTCCGGGCGAGCTCGGCGACCGCCGCGGCGACCGCGTCCACCTCGTCCTCGGTGTTGTAGTAGTGCGGCGAGAGCCGCAGGCACCACTCGACCTCCTTGTCGGCGAAGTCGAACTGGGCGAACTCCCGGAAGCTCAGCGCCGAGTTGACGCCGCGGGCGTCCATCGCCGCCTTGAACGGCTCCGGCCGCCACCCGTCGACCGCGACGGTGACCAGCGCGGCCGGGGCCGGCCCGCCGTCGAGCACCCGGACGCCGGGCAGGCCGGCCAGCCCGGTGCGCAGCCGCGCCGCCAGGGCGGGGGTGCGCCGGGCGACGGGAGGGAGCCCGACCCGCAGGGCGTAGCGGACGGCGGCCGCGCTGCCGAGCACGGTCGCGTACGGGAACTCCCACTCCTCGAACCGGGCCGCGGTGTCGACCGGGCGGTAGTAGCCGGGCGCGACCCAGCGGGCGCCGTGCATGTCGAGGAACAGCGGCTCGTAACCGGCCCCCAGGACGCGGTCGGAGACGAAGAGGAAGCCCGAACCGCGCGGCCCGCGCAGGAACTTGCGGCAGGTCGCGGTGAGCAGGTCGCAGCCGATCTCCTCGACGTCGATCTCGAACTGGCCGACCGACTGGCAGGCGTCGACCAGGTAGAGCAGGTCGAGCTCGCGGCAGTGCCGGCCGATCTCGGCCACCGGCTGGACCAGTCCGGAGTTGGTCGGCACGTGGGTGGCGGCGACCAGGCGCGGGCGGCGCGCGCGCATCAGGGCGGCCATCGCGGCCACGTCGACGCCGCTGCCGTCCGCGTGGTCGGGGGCGTGCACGATCTCGACGCCGTGGCGCCGGCGGAGCGAGAGGAAGGCGATCTGGTTGGAGATGAAGTCGTTGCGGGTGGTCAGGATGACGTCGCCGGGGCGGAAGTCGATCGCGGACAGGGCCTTGGAGTAGGCGTGGGTGGCGCTGCCGGCGAAGGCGATGTTGCCGGGCCGGGTGTTCAGCAGCTGGGCGACCGCGGCGTGGAAGTCGGCGACCTCGGCCGCCCGGGCCGCGGAGGCCTCGTAGCCGCCGATCGTGGCCTCCAGGTCGAGGTGGTCGACCATCGTGCGCAGAACCGGGCGGGCGAGCAGGCCGCAGCCGGCGTTGTTGAAGTGGATCACCGACTCGCAGCCGGGGGTGTCGGCCCGCAGGGCGGCGAGGTCGAGGAGCGGTTCCGGTGCTGGCGCGAAAGCGCTATCCTGGGTCTTCATGTATGACGGTAGCAGTACTGAGGCCCTGGTGGCGATCCTCCGCACGGAGATCGCCGGGCTCGCCCCGGGCGACCGGCTCCCCAGCAGCCGGGACCTGATCGCCCGGCACGGGGTCGGCCCGGTGACGGTCTCCCGGGCGATCGCCCTGCTGGCCGCCGAGGGCGTGGTGGTCACCCGCCCCGGCAGCGGCACGTACGTGGCCACCCGCCGCCCGGCGCGGTCCGACGAGGCGGCGGACACCTCCTGGCAGGCGGTCGCCCTGGCCGGCCGCGACCTGGGCGTCGGCGCCGACGAGGCCGACGGCGCCGACGGGGCGTCAGCGCCCCTGCCGGGCGGCGCGATCGCGCTCTCCGGCGGCTACCCGCACGAGAACCTCCAGCCCACCCGGGCGCTCGGCGCCGCGCTGGCCCGGGCCGCCCGCCGCCCCGACGCCTGGCACCGCGCCCCGGCGGCCGGCCTGGCTCCGCTGCGGGCGATCTTCGCCCGCCAGGTCGGCGGCGGGGCCGGACCGGAGGACGTGCTGGTCACCGGCGGCGGCCAGGGCGCGCTGTCGCTGCTGTTCCGGGCGATCGCGGCCCCCGGCAGTCCCGTCCTGGTGGAGTCGCCGACCTACCCCGGCGCGCTGGCGGCCGCCCGCGCCGCCGGCCTGCGCCCGGTGCCGCTCCCGATGGACGAGGACGGCATCCGCCCCGAACTGCTCGCCGACGCCTTCGCGATGACCGGGGCCCGGCTCCTCTACTGCCAGCCGACCTTCCAGAACCCCACCGGCACGGTGCTCGCGCCCGAGCGCCGCCGCCAGCTCGTCGACGTCGCCCGCGCCGCCGGGGCGTTCCTGATCGAGGACGACTTCGCCCGTCATCTCGGCCACGGCCGCCCGGTGCCGCGCCCGCTGGCGGCCGACGACCGCGACGGCACCGTCGTCCACCTGACCTCGCTGACCAAGCCGGCCTCGCCCAGCCTGCGGATCGGCGCGGTGGTCGCCCGCGGCCCGGTGATGCGGCGCCTGCAGGCGATGCGCCGGGTGGACGACTTCTTCATCGCCCGGCCGCTCCAGGAGGCCGCCGTCGAACTGCTCAGCACGCCCGCCTGGGACCGCCACCTGCGCACCCTGTCCGGCGCGCTCCGCGACCGCTGCGCGGTGCTGGCCGACGCGCTGGCCCGGGAGCTCCCCGAATGGACGCTCGCCCGCGTCCCGGCCGGCGGACTGCACCTCTGGCTGCGGCTGCCGTCCGGCCTCACCGACACCGCCGTCGCCGACGCCGCCCGGGCGCACGGCGTCGCCGTCAACGCGGGCCGCCGCTACTTCCCCGCCGAGCCGCCGGGCGCCTACCTGCGGCTCGGCTTCGCCGCGGCCGCCGAACCCGGCGACCTCCCCGAGGCGGCGCGCCGCCTGGCCGGCGCGGTGCGCTCCCTGGGCTGACGCTCCCCGTGTGACGCGGGTCACGCGCGGGGGGCGTCACGTCCGGGCCCGCCCGCTTGTCCCACGGGCGTCACCAAAACGAGGGGAGTCACCGACATGAAGGTTCTGCTGGCGGGTGCGAGCGGGGTGCTGGGCCGGAAGGCCGTCCGGGAGCTGACCGCGGCCGGGCACGAGGTGGCGGCGCTGGGCCGCGGGGCCGGGAACGCCGTCCGGGCCGACCTGCTGGACGGCGAGGCGGTCCTGCGGGCGGTCGACGGGCTGGCCTTCGACGTCGTCGTCCACGCGGCGACCGCGCTGCAGGGGAAGTCGATGATGCGCCACCAGGACATGGCGCCCACCAACGTCCTGCGCACCGAGGGCACCGCCAACCTGCTCGCCGCCGCCCGGGAGACCGGCGCCAGGCGCTTCGTCGTCGAGTCGATGATGTTCGGCTACGGGTACGGGGACCACGGCGACGAGAAGCTGACCGAGGACGGCGCCCCGTTCGGGCCGCAGGAGGCCGACCCGTGGCTGGAGCGGCACGTCGGCGCGATGCGCACCAAGGAGGAGCTGGCCTTCACCGCGGACGGCATCGAGGGGGTGAGCCTGCGCTTCGGGATGTTCTACGGCGCCGGGGTCACCGGGACCACCGTGCTGCCCATGCTCCGCAAGCGCGCGCTGCCCGTCGTGCCCGACCGCGGCCGGGCGCTGTCCTGGGTGGACGCCGACGACGCGGCCCGGGCGATCGTCCTCGCGGCCACCGTCGAGCGGGCCGCCGGGCAGGCCTACAACATCGTGGACGACACCCCGCTCGGCTTCGGCGGTCACGTCCGGGCCGTCGCCGGGGCCTTCGGCGCGCCGGCCCCGATGACCGTGCCGCTCTGGCTGCTCAAGCCGGCCCCGCTGGCGCACACCATCATGGCGACCAACCTGCGGCTCGCCAACGACAAGGCCCGGCGCGAGCTCGGCTGGGCGCCGGGCCACGCCGACTGCGTGGCGGGGCTGCGGGCGCTCGCCGCGCGGAGCGCCCCCGGGCAGGGCGTCGCCGCGGAGGGCGCCGCTGGGCAGAGCGCCGCGTAGGGCGTCGCCGCGTAGGCGCGGTCGCGTGGGGCGTCGTCGCGTGGGGCGTCGTCGCGTTGCGCGCCGTCGCGTGGGGCGTCGTCGCGGAAGGGGTCGCTGCGTGGGGGCCGGTCGCGTAGGGCCCGGGCGTGGGCGCGCGGGCCGGTGATGTTCCCGCTCCGGAGGGCCTTGCCGCCGGGCGCGTGACGCTGGCAGCCTGACGGTCCATGATCGAATCGACGCCCGCGGCCGCCGGGCAGGCCACGGCCACCCCACTGGACCTGTTCACCGAGCACCGCCGGCTGCTCTTCGCCACCGCCTACCGCATGCTCGGCAGCGTCGCCGACGCCGAGGACGTCCTGCAGGACGCCTGGCTCACCTGGGACCGCGTCGACCACGCGACGGTCGGCCACCCCAAGGCCTACCTGGTCCGCACGGTCACCAACCTCGCGCTGAACCGCCTGAGTTCGGCCCGGGCCACCCGGGAGTCGTACGTCGGCCCCTGGCTCCCCGAACCCCTGCTCACCACCCCCGACATCGCCGAGGAGGCGGAGTTGGCCGACACCGTCTCGATGGCGATGCTGGTGGTCCTCGAAACGCTCGGTCCGGTCGAGCGGGCCGTCTTCCTGCTGCGCGAGGTCTTCGGCTACTCGTACGCCGAGATCGCCGAGACCCTCGACCGGCCGGAGGCGACGGTCCGCCAGATCGCGCACCGCGCCCGCGCCCACGTCCAGGCGCGACGGCCGCGCTTCGACACCGACGGCGTCCGGCGTCAGGAGGTGACCGAGAGCTTCCTGGCCGCCTGCGCCGGCGGCGACCTCAACGCCGTCATGGCCCTGCTCGCCCCCGACGTCACCGCCTGGTCCGACGGCGGCGGCAAGGTCACCGCCGCCCGGCGCCCGCTGCACGGTCTGGACGCCGTGGCCCGCTGGATGCTCGGCGTGCTGGCCAAGCCCGAACTCCAGGGCATGGCCATGGAGTCCGCGCAGATCAACGGGGAGGAGGGCATCCTGTTCACGATGGGCGGTCACCCCGTCGGCGCGCTCTGCTACGACCTCTCCGAGGGGCGCATCCAGAACCTCCGCTTCCAGGTCAACCCCGACAAGCTGGCCGGGCTCGCGGCCTCGTCCTGACCGGTCTTCCGGCGGTGGGCCCCGGTCGCGCGGTGCGGCCGGGGCCTCGCCCCTCACGCCTCGCCGCGGCCGGGCTCCTGCTCCCGTTCGTCCTGATCGCCGGCCTGCTGCTCCCGTGCCTGCTGCTCCCGCGCCCAGGTGGTCGCCCACTCGTTGAACGGGCGGAGGGCCAGACCGAGGGACGCCCCCAGCGGGGTGAGTTCGTAGCCGTCGGCCGCGGGGGTGACGACGCCGTTCGCGGTGAGCTCGCGGAGCCGCTGGTAGAGGACGCTGGACGACAGCCCTTCGCAGCGGGCGAGCAGGGCGCGCGCGCCGAGCGGCCCCGCGCGCAGCTCCCAGAGGATCCGCAGCGCCCAGCGGCGGCCGAAGAGGTCCATGGCGGCCATCAGCGGCCGGCCGGTGGTCGAGCCGCGGACCGGCTTTCCGGGGCGCGGTGTCGGCACGGTTCCCCCTTGTGTTTCGTTATCCGAAACACTAGCATTCGGGCACTGTTTCGGATTCAGAAACACGCTCGGGGCACGGCAGGGGAGGACCGATGTCACGGACAGCGCCGCTGGAACCGCCGGAACCGCCGTACACCGGTCGGCCCGGGCGGATGCCGTACGAACCCGGCGCGCCACGCTTCACCGGCGTGCTGCCCGGCCGCCGGTGAGCCGCCGGACCGCGGCGTTCACGGTGGTGGACGCGTGCCTGCGCGACGGCCGCGGCGGCAGTCCGACCGCGGTCGTGGACGAGCCGGACGGCGCGCCCCTGACCGACGACGAGCGCCGGGCCGTGCCCGCCCTGGCCGGCACCTCGCACGCGGTCTTCCTCTCCGGCGGCCGGTCCGCGCCGGCCGTGCGCTTCTTCACCGCGGCGGGCGAACTGCCCGCGTGCGGTCACGGCACCGTGGCCGCCCTGGCCTACCTCGCCGAACGCGCCGGCGGCCCGGAGCACCGGGCCACCCTGCGCGCCGCCGGCCACGACCTCGTCGGCCGTACCGTCCGCGCGGCGTCAGGGCACCGGGTCGCCCTCACCACGGGCCCGGTCGGCCTGCGCGAGCCGACGGCGGCCGAACTCGCCCTGCTCCTGCCGGCGTTGGGGATTCCCGCCGACGCGCTCGCCCCCGGGGCCGGTGTCGCCACCCTGGGGCGCCCGCGCCTGCTCGTCCCCGTCGCCACGCCGTCCGCCCTCGCCGCCCTGGCCCCGGCCGCGGAACGCCTTCGCGCCGCCTGCGACCGCCTGGGCCTGCTCGGCTGCTACGTCCACACCCCGCCGTCGGTCGCCGGCCGGGTCGCGGCCCGCATGTTCGCCCCGTCGATCGGCGTCCCCGAGGACATCGCCAACGCCAACAGCACCGCCTGCCTGGCCGCCCACCTGTTCACCCGGCAGGGCACGACCCGGCTCACCGTCGACCTGGGCGACGCCCTGGCCGCCCCGGCCACCATCGCCACCCGCGCCCGCCCGGTGCCGTCCGGCCTGCCCGGGCCCGTCCGGGTCGAACTCACCGCCACCGCCCGCGTCCGGCCCGGGCCCCGGTGAGCCCCGGGCCCGGGCCGCCGCGCAGCCGCTAGCTCAGGGTCCGCACGGCCGCCGCGTCGTACGGCTTCAGCTCGTCGAAGCGGTCCCCCAGGACCTTCGCCGCCCACTCCGGGTCCTGGAGCAGGGCGCGGCCGACGGCCACCAGGTCGAACTCGTCGCGCTCCAGGCGGTCGAGGAGGTTGTCGATGCCCTGGACCGGGGCGCCCTCGCCCGCGAAGGCGCGGATGAAGTCGCCGTCGAGGCCGACCGACCCGACGGTGATGGTGGGCCTGCCGGTGAGCTTCTTGGTCCAGCCCGCGAGGTTGAGGTCCGAGCCCTCGAACTCCGGGAGCCAGTAGCGCCGGGTGGAGGCGTGGAAGGCGTCGACGCCGGCCGCGGCGAGCGGGGCCAGGATCGCCTCCAGCTCCTCCGGGGTCTCGGCGAGCCGCGCGTCGTAGGCCTCCTGCTTCCACTGCGAGTAGCGGAAGATCACGGGGAACTCGGGGGAGACCGCCTCGCGGACCGCGGCCACGATCTCGGCCGCGAACTTCGTCCGGGCCACGGCGTCGCCGCCGTACGCGTCGGTGCGGCGGTTGGTGCCCGCCCAGAGGAACTGGTCGACGAGGTAGCCGTGGGCGCCGTGCAGCTCGACCCCGTCGAAGCCGATCCGCTCGGCCGCGGCGGCGGCCTCGGCGAAGGCGCCGATGACGTCGTCCAGGTCACGCTGGGTCATCGCCTTGCCGGTGCCCTCGGTGCCGTCGACGCGGAGCCCGGAGGGGCCCATGGCGGGGGCGTCGGCGTAGGGCGGCTGCCCCTGCTCGCGGACCATCCCGATGTGCCACAGCTGCGGCACGATCCTGCCGCCGGCCGCGTGGACGGCCTCGGCGACCCCGGCCCACCCCGCCAGCTGCTCCTCGCCGTGGAACCGCGGCACCCGGTCGCTCTGCCCGGCCGACTCGTGGCCGACGTAGGTCCCCTCGGTGACGATCAGGCCGACACCGGCGGCGGCGCGGCGGGCGTAGTACGACCGGACGTCCTCGCCGGGGACGCCGCCCGGGGAGAACATGCGGGTCATCGGGGCCATCACGATGCGGTTGGGGACGGTCAGGCCGTTCAGTGCGACGGGCCGGGCGAGGACCTCGGCGGCGCGGGAGGCGGCGGATCCAGTCACGGTCATGCGTATTCCTCGGGGTGTCAGGCTGTACATGCACATGCATCGAACGCTGCAGGGGTCAACCGTTCCGGCGGCCGCGGCATTTCACCCCGGGGCGGCGCGGTGCTGTGATCCAGGACACCGAGGAGGCCCCGACCGTCCGCGCGGTCGGGGCCTCTCCTCGTTCAGCGGGGAGCCGGTGCGGTCAGTGGGAGCCGGCCTTGGCCTGGACCGCGGCGACGTACTTGACGGTGAACAGCATCGGCAGGGCGAAGCCGGCGACCTGGACGAGCGTGGCGGGCGTCGAGTGGGCGTTGCCGGCGTGGTCGATGACCGCGAGCACGGCGGCCGTCACGGCGAAGGCCGCGGTCCACACGGCGGTGATGACGACGTTGGTCCGGATGAACGGCTTGAGGCTCCAGACCTCGCGGGGGGTGCTGCGCTTGGCGATGCCCAGGGTGAACGGCTTGCCGATCAGCAGGGAGACTCCGGCGATCAGCGCCAGGGTGGCCGAGGAGAGCGCCGCCGAGTAGTCGTGGACGCCCGAGTCCGGGTTGGCGAAGGCGACCGCCGCGAGGACCGCGAAGAAGCCGGCCGAGCCCAGCTCGATGATCAGTGCGTCGAATCCCGCCCCGGCCGTCCGCTGCTGGGCGATCAGCGCCACCGCCACCAGCAGGGCGGCCACGGCGGACCACTGCCACTGCCCGGACGGAAGCACCGAGAAGACGATCCACGGAAGGAAGGTGCGCAGGTACGACATTGTCGAGTCCCCCTCGATATTCCACTTCTGACAGGTCTGAACTTACATATAGCGCTAGTGACATGTCAACAGTGGAAGGTAGGATCGTTCGCATGAGCCTTCGACACGCCCTGCTCGGCCTGCTGTCCGAGCGCCCGGCCAGCGGATACGACCTGCTCAAGAGCTTCGACACCGCGTTGGCCGACGTCTGGCCCGCCACCCAGAGCCAGATCTACACCGAGCTGTCCAAGCTCGCCGACGCCGGACTGATCAGTGTCACCGCGGAGGGTCCGCGCGGCCGCAAGGAGTACACCCTCACCCGCGAGGGGCTCGCCGAGCTGCAGCACTGGCTGACCGAGACCAAGCCCCAGCGGAACACCCGCAGCGACGTCCTGCTGCGGGTCTTCTTCCTCGGCGTGCTCACCCCCGAGCAGGCCCGCGGCTACCTCACCGGACTGATCGAGATGTCCGACCGGACCAGCGAGCAGCTCCGCGGCCTCGACGAATCCATCGACTGGGGCGGCGACCAGCTCTCCGTCTACGGCCGGATCGCCCTGGAGTACGGCCTGCGCTTCAACGCCATGCGCCGCGAATGGGCCGAGTGGGCGGCCGGCCAGATCCACTGACCCCGGGGGAGGGCACGACGGAGGCGGCACGACGGAGGCCCGGAGCGCGGCGGCACGACGGAGGCCCGGACCGATGAGCGGTCCGGGCCTCCGGTGGGGCGAACGCCTACGGCCGGGCCTCCGCGCCCGGACGCCGCGCCGTGGTGAGGGTGCACACCCCGTCCACGCACTCGCGCTTCAGCCGGCCACGGGAGATCGTCTGCGCCAGGCCGATCGTCCAGCAGGCGGGGCAGCCGCGCAGCGCGATCAGGCCGAACGGCGCCGCCAGCAGCGCGCCCGGGCCGATCACGGGGGTCAGGGCGATCGAACCGATGATCAGTCCGAAGCCGATGACGCCGCGCGCCAGGTGACGCGGAACGGACGTGCTGGCGAACCCCGTCTCGGGCGCGCGGGGAACCTTCGTGGGCGTCACGGTCATCGTCCTCCTCCTGCTTCTGCTTCTGCTCCTGCTCCTGCTCCTCCTCCGACTCCGACCGGCGGATCGACGACTTCCCCGGTCATGGCCAGGGACTCGCGCAGTGCCGCGCGGGCCCTGTGCAGCCGCGACTTCATCGCGGGCGTGCTCAGGCCGAGCGCACGGGCCACGGCCTTGCCGGGCAGGCCCTGCACGTCCCGCATCACCAGGACCTGCCGCTGGTCACGCGGCAGGGCACTGACCGCGGCCGCGATCCGCTCCGCCTCCAGCCCGCGCAGCACGGCCTCCTCGGCGGACGGTTCCGCGTCGGCCTCCGGTCCGGCGGACGCCTGGTCGGCGCGGGAGACGAGCAGCCGCACCTGCCGCAGGCATTCGTTGCGGACGATCCGGAACACCCAAGAGGCGAGCGCCCCGGTCGCCCGCAGGGTGCCGATCTTCCGGTAGAGGATGATCAGCGCCTCCTGCGCGGCGTCCTCGGCGTCCTGCGGTGAGGCGCACAGGGACAGGGCGAACCTGCGGACATGGGGCTGCGACTCCACGACGACGGCCGTGAGCGACGGGACGTCGCCGGCCCGGGCGGCTTCGATCAGCCGCTCGTCGGGCCAGGGGAGACGTCGGTTCATGTGCCCTCCTCGCGTCCGGAACGCACTCATCGGGTCCGGCTCTTCCGGCGCCTCGTCAGGTGCCAGGTGCACGCACCCACGAGCAGCGTGCCGATCACCGCGATGCCGACGACCATCATGGTTCCTCTCCTCCCGCGTCCACCGGCCCGTGCGGCCGGTCACGTGGATGAGAGGAAGGCGGGCCCGGAAAGGATTCGATCCTGAAAACTTTGCGGCCCGGGGCAACCCTTCCGGCGGCGGTGGCAACTGGGTGGTGTCCGGACAGGCGGTCTGGTCACGAACACCGGCTGAAAGAGAGCATCGACATGTTCCCTCGCCCCTCAACGTCACCGGACGAGGCGTCCAGCGGCGGCCGCGCCCGTCGTGGTCGCGCGTCGTCCAGCTCGGGTGTTCCGGGGCGGCGGCCGACGCATCGCGGCCGCCGGTTCTACCAGCGTCGGAGCTTCTGGGCGGCCGTCAGTCTGGCGGTCGTGGGCGGCTCCGTGGTCGTGGTCAACACGGCCTCGGCGGGAACCGTGGACACCAACGCCTGGTACGTGCTGGTCAACCGCAACACCGGCGAGGCGCTGGACGGCCTCCACTACGCCACCCAGGACGGTGCTTCGCTGGGGCAGTGGGGCCGTACCGGCGGGACCAACCAGCAGTGGAAGTTCATCGATTCGGGTGACGGGAACTACCGGCTGCAGAACCGGAACTCCGGCAAGGTGCTGGACGACTACAACTGGTCGAAGACCGAAGGCTCCGAGCTGGTGCAGTGGCGCGACCTGAACGGCGCCAACCAGCAGTTCCACCTGGAGAAGTCGTCGGACGGCTACGTGCGTCTGATCAACCGCTTCAGCGGCATGGCCGTTGAGGTCCCGCTCGGCTCCAAGCCCGACGGGGGCCACCTCGCCCAGTACCACGACTGGAACGGCCCCAACCAGCAGTGGCAGCTCGTCCCGGCCGGTAGCGGCAACGGCACGGGGAACACGGGGAACTCCGGCAGCACCACGCCCACCACGCCCACCATGCCCACCATGCCCACCACGCCCACGACGCCCATCACGCCGGGCGGCAGCGCTCCGACGAGCCAGGCGCCGAGCACCCGCCCGGCGTCGCCGCCGCCGTCGGCGTCCCCGACCGCCACCGGCGGCAGCTCGGCGACGCGTTTCCTGGGCAGTAGCACGGTGCTCATCGGCGGCAGCATGAACGACACCTCGGCGAAGGCCGCGCCGTTCGACGTGCGGTACGCCTACGTGCACAGCCAGCCCGCGCCCTCGTCGGACTACTACACGGCCTCGCGCTGCAACGCCGCGTGGTCGGGCTGGTGGGGCTGCTGGACCGGTGACACCACCGCGCCCGGCACCTACGTGACCTGGCGCGACAGCTACGTGGCCCAGGCGACGTACCAGGGCAAGCCGCGCCCGCAGAAGAACCTCTGGACCTGGTACTCGCTGCGCGACCTCGGAGACGCGGCGGGCCAGGGCGACGGTCCGGGCGAGGTCCAGGCCATCAACCGGACCGATCTGCTCACCCGCTACCTGAACGACTACCGCTTCTTCCTCCAGAAGATCGGCACCTCCCAGGACATGATCGACCTCGAGCCCGACTTCTGGGGCTACGTCCGGTCGCTCGGCAACCCGCACCAGGTCGCCGCGCAGGTCAAGGCCGCGAACCCGACGGACTGCGGATCCCAGGAGAACAGCGCCGCCGGCCTGGCCCAGTGCCTGATCTCGATGGCGCACAAGTACGCGCCGAACACCGGCGTGGGTCTGCACCTGTCCTGCTTCGACTGGCAGCAGAACACCCCGCAGTGCGTCAAGGACTACGCGGACCTCGGGGCGAAGAACGCCGACTTCCTGGTCACCGACGTGACGGACCGCGACGCGGGCTGGTACGCGCTGCCCGCCCACGGCAGCCGTGACACCTTCTGGAACGACCAGAAGGCCTATGCCGCACTCGGGTTCTACAAGACGATGGCCGAGTCGGTGGGCAAGCCGGTGGTCCTGTGGCAGGTGCCCCTGGGCAACATGGCGCAGAACAACACGCCCGACCACTACAAGGACGACAAGGTCGACTGGTTCTTCTCGCACCTGGACCAGGTGGCGAACGCACACGTCGCCGCCCTCCTGTTCGGCGCCGGCTGGCAGGAGCAGACCACGCCCGAGACCGACGGCGGAAACCTGATCAACAAGACGATCGCGTACCGCAACTCGGGCGGCACACCGCTCAAGTAGCCGCACCCAGCCGGTCGGCCCCCTGCCGAGCACTCCTCGGCCGGCGCCGACCGGCTGCCGCCGCCCAGGGACCCCGGCCGCAGCGCGCCGCCGGGGTCCCTCGCCGCGGTCCAGCAGGTGTCATGGAAGCGCCCGCTCCGGACTTCACCGGAGACGATCAGTCGACCGCGGATCATGCCTTCCGGCCCGTCAGGCTCTGCGGCGTCCGGCTCACCGTCCGATCGGCCTTGGCGGCCGCTCGCGCGAAGGCGACGGCGTCCAGGGGAGCCGCGCCGCCGGGGTCATTGTTGAAGTACGCGTACACGTCGGCCTCGTCCGGCCAGGCTTCGCCGACCCTCGCCACCCAGGTGGCCAGCGACTGCCGACCGTACCGGGGCGGCGGCTGCGCCAGACCGGCGTGGAAGCGCAGATAGCCCCAGCCGGCGGTCCGCCACAGCGGAGTGACCGGGCGGGCCCGCCGGTCCGCCCAGCAGAGGGCGGCGCCGCGCCGTTCGAGCACTGCCCGGATCTCCGGCACCCACCACGAATCGTGGCGGGGTTCGACGGCCACTCTCACCCCGGGCGGGAAGCAGCCCAGGCAGCTGTCGAGGGCGTCGACGTCCGCCCGCAGGGTGGGCGGGAGCTGGAGCAGGACCGGTCCGAGCCGCGGGCCCAGCCCTGCGGCGGCCGACAGGAGCCGCCGCACCGGCTCCTGCGGGTCGTGCAGCCGCCTGATGTGCGTGAGGTAGCGACTGGCCTTGACCGCCATCACGAACCCCTCCGGGGTCCGCTCCCGCCAGGCGGCGAAGGTCTCGGCCGTGGGCAGGCGGTAGAAGGCGTTGTTGTTCTCCACCGTGACGAACCGCTGGGCGTACTCCTCCAGCCAGAGCCGCCGCGGCATCCCCGGCGCGTACAGGACACCCCGCCAGTCGTCGTACTGCCAGCCCGAGGTGCCGACGTACAGAGGCACACATCCATGGAAGCACGAAGCGCCTGCTGACGGGCGTCCGTCCTGAGCCAGCTCGGTCTCCAGAGGACCCCGAACCGCCACCAGCCAGGATTCCTACTCCTTTGATAATCTGGGCTCATGACTGAGCTGCCCTACAGCATCGGCGAAGGACCGGCCACCAGGGTCAGCCTCTCCCTGCCCGAAGGTACGGCCGAGGCGATCCGCCAACGGGTGGGCAAGCGTGAGTTCTCGGCGTTCATCACTGCAGCCGTCGAACGGGAGCTGCGGGGACGGATCCTGGATGAGTACCTCGCCGACTATGAACGTCGGCAGGGGCCGATCTCGACAGCAGAGCAGGACCGGGCCCGGCAGGTCTTCGACGAGGTGTTCGCCGAGGAGGGCGGATGGCCCGTCGCAAGCTGAGCCATGAAGGCACTCTGGTGCTCGACTCCGAGGGCCTCTCGAAGCTGCTCAATGACCACGAGCCGGCCGTCGCGCTGGTCGCCGAGGCCCGCAAACGTGGCATGGAAGTCGTGATCAGTGCCTTGACCATCATCGAAGCCGCGCACAGCCGTATCGATCAGGCCCGCCTCCGGTGGATTCTGTCCGGGCTGAGAATCGTGCCGGTGGGCGACGAGGAGGCTCGTGCGGCTTCCGCGATGCTGATCGCCGCTGGCCTTCATGGCCACAAGTACGCGATCGACGCCGCTGTTGCCGAGATGGCTCTGCGGCAGCAGCGGCCGGTCGTCGTGCTGACGTCGGACATCGACGACATGGCGAAGCTCTGCGGAGATCGCGTCCGTCTCGTGGCTGTCTGACGGCTACCGTTCGACGACGTGGCCGGACGGGAGACAGGGCCACCAAGAGGGTCCGTGGAGACTGCGGATGGGACGGAGAACGACGAAGGCCCGGGCCGCGTGATGCGGTCCGGGCCTTCGTGAAGGCGGAGGATACGAGATTCGAACTCGTGAGGGGTTGCCCCCAACACGCTTTCCAAATGTTCGTCCGACTGTCCAGAGGCGACCGCAGGCGTCCTGACCTGCACCGGAGCAGGGCACTCGCCGACCTGTGGACGTAGCTGGACGGGAGTGAATGCAACCAAAGCTGCAACCACGCGCTGGAGTCGATCCGATGCCTCGATCTGGCGGCGGGAGCCGTAGCCCTTCGGGCGGCGGCGCAGGAAGACGGCGGGCAGGCCGGTGGCGGCCGACAGCGCGACGACGAGCGGCACGCCGCCCAGCTCGATGCCGGCCAGCGCTTGGGCGTCGTCGGGGATGAGGGCGGCCATCGCGCGAGCCGTGTCGCGCAGCAGCTCGGGGTCGGCGGCGAGGCGGTACTCGTCGAAGTAGGCGCTGAGTTGAGTCCCGTCGGCGAGCTTGAACGGGGCGTTCACGCAGGCGGCTTCGGCGAGGCGGGCGGCGAGGCCGGCCGGCGTCGGGCTGGTGGTCATGCTCCTCCGATCGGGTTGGTGTCGAGCGTTGCCAGGTGGGTGCGGAATTCCTCGGCGGTCTCGGCGGCGCGCAGGAAGCCGAGGGGCCGGGTGGGGGTCTCGAAGAGCCACTTCTCCTCGTGAAGGAAGGTGAGGAGGCGAAGGGCGGCCGGTCCGGCGACGCAGACCGGTACGGGGCGGAGGGTGGTCGCGTAGTAGAGCGCGGCGGTCAGCTCGTGGAGGGTGCCGACGCCGCCGCCCATGGCGACGATCACGTTTGCGTGGTCCAAGTAGTGGTTGAGTCGGGCGCCGAGGTCGGGCAGGTGGACGGACATGGTGGTGTACGGGTTGAACGCGCCCCACTCGTCGTGTTTGCCGATCAGGGTTACCGCGGTGACGGTCGCGCCCTCGGAGGCGGCTCCGCGTGCGGCGGCCTCCATCAGGCCGTTGTAGCCGCCGTGCAGCAGCTGGTACCCGGCCTGGGCCAGGCTCCGGCCGATCTCCTCTGCCAGGATCTCCTCCTCGGCGGAGGCGGGGACGACGCCGCCGAAGAAGACGGCGGTCAGGCCCTCGCGGGCCCGGGTGGCGGCCGGGCCCGCGAGGTGGAGTGCGTTCACACCAGCTCCTGGTAGGTGCGGTAGGCGGTGATGGCGTCGTGCAGGCCGTCGAGCGCCTGCGGGCAGGCCCGCTCCACGAGGGCGAGCACCCGCTCGATCGCCGCGTTGACGTCGGTTGCCGCCGGGATCGCGGGGCCGCTGATCGCCGCGTCCAGGTCGCCCAGGCAGGCCCGGCCGATCGGGGTGACGGCGATCTCCTCGCGCAGCTGGTACCAGCCCCAGAACTGCGAGGCCGGCGCGAGGGCGGTCTTGATGAGGTCCTTCGTCGCGGTGTGCAGCCGGTGCCACTCCGAGTACGCGATGAACCGCTGGCCGCGCTTGATCCGCTTGTGCAGGAGCACGGCCAGGACCAGGTGCTCGATCAGCAGCTCGGTGCACGTGCGCGGCCGGGCGAGGAAGGCGGCGGCGAAGCTCTCGGCCACAGCGATGTCCGGCGTGGCCGCCGGCGTGGGCTTCCGGTCGAGGATGACAGCGGTGCTGACCGTCTCTCGCAGGCGCGGGATGCGGGAGGCGGGCGCGAGGTAGAGGTCGACCTGGCGGAGTCGGCCGTCGTCGGGGACGAGGAAGACCGTCCCGACTCCGCCGAGGTCGGCGACGATCGTGTCGCGCCATCCGGGCAGCAGCGCCCCGGCCTCGATGGACATCAGGGCGTCCAGGGCCTCGATGAAGGCCGGCAGCTGGGCGTCGTGCACGCCGACGACGAAGTCGACGTCGGAGAGGCGGTCGGCGGTGCCATGGGCCAGCGACCCACGGACCATCAGGTGGGTGACGGCCGGGGAGGTGGCCAGGATGTCGGCGAGCATGGACAGCAGCGGCAGCTGGGCGGGCCGGTTGGCGTGGGTGATCTCTGCCAGTTGCAGGGTGGGCATGCGCTTCTCCCTTCGGAGTGTGGGAATCGCGGGTGCGGGCTCCTGGGGCCGGTCAGGCCGTGAGGGCGAGCAGGCGGCGCTTGGCGGTGCCCCAGCGCGTCGCGGCCTCCATGTCGCCGAGGGAGGTGTGCAGTTCGGTGATCAGGTCGTAGGCCGTGCCCTCGGGCAGGGCGTAGGTGTAGAAGAGCCGCAGCAGCATCCGCTCGGCCGCCTTGGTGTAGCCCAGGGTGGCCATGCTGCGGGCGGTCTCCAGCTGTTCGGCCAGCACCGTCTGATCGGCGGTGGGCAGCGGCTCGGCGACCGCCGGGTGGAGCGCGGGGCGGCGAGCGAGGCGCCGGTACGCGTCGTCGGCGTACACGTCGGCGATCAGGTGGATCCGGTCCGGGCCGAGCAGGTTGCACACCCCGTGCGCGTAGGTCGGGGTGAGCCGCCAGATCCGGCCGCCGGCCATGTGGACCTTGGTGCCGCCGGTGACCAGGAAGGCGGAGCTGTTGGTGTGGAGCGGGATGTGCAGCCGGTGCCGCTCGACCTGGTCGAGCTCGTCGTAGTCGCGGTGTTCCCAGAGGAAGGCGTTGCCCTCCAGGCGGGCGAGCCGCACCCACATGAAGTTCAGGCCGAGGTCCGCCAGGAACGCGGCGGTGGCCGGCATCTGCCCGAGCAGGCCGGTCGGGCGGGCGGTGCAGTCGCCGATCGTCACGTCGGCGGCGTCGCCGGAGGCGTTCATGAGCGAGGTGGTCCACCAGCCACCGGACTGGTAGGCGCCGTACTCCGCCTTCCAGGGCGCCTGGGCGGTCAGGGCTTCGTGGCGCATCCGCTCCATCTGGGCGGAGTCCACGGCGTCCAGCTGGGCGATCTGCCCGGCCAGAGCGGTCAAGGTGCTGTCCATCGGTTCCCTCCCGTTGCCGGCCCCGAGCGGAGCCGGTGTGCACGTAGTGCTGGATGGTGTGGTTCGGACGGCGCTGCCGTTCGCAGCTACCGATCTCACGCTTCGCTGTCGAATATTCACGGAAAGCGAAGTGCCGTTCAGCATGGCCTTGGAGCCTGCGGCACCGATACGACGTGGCTGCCGTCGCGAACGCGCCGTCATCTCCGGCGCTGAGGAGCGGTCGACGACACCGTGCGTCATGACTGCCGTCATGGCTGCCGTCATCTGGGCCGCAAGGCCGCCGAAGGGGTTTCCTGCCGAACGCTCGTGGCTATCGTCGAATCAGACGAACGGGGACCGGAGAGGATCTGCCGTGGCTGAAACTCCCACGCTCTTACGGGTCTTGACGCTGGAGCGGCACTGGCAGGTCTATGAGACCTTCAGGATCCGATTCGAAGGCGCCGCGGCCCGGCTCGCCGAGGCTGAGACCGACCCGCGCCTTGCAGGGCTGTCGGTATCCAAGCGGCAGTTCGAGCGCTGGTACGGCGGTGCCGTGAAGACCAGGCCTTACCCGGACCAGTGCCGGGTCCTGGAAGCCATGTTCGGCGTCAGCGTCGACCAGCTGCTCGGACCCGCGCCCGCACGGCCCGACGTCCGTGTGGCGTCCCCGCTCGTCGTCGTTCCGCCGCCACGGCCGGTCCCTGTCCTCCTCCCACCCGAGCAGGCGCAGGTCCTGCCTGCTGGTGGCCCGTTCAGCAGCGAGACCCGCCTCGACGCGGGCACCACGGAATTGGAAAGGCAGGTCGCGATGGCGGCTCGTCGTGCGCTTCGCTTCACCGCGATGGCGGAAGGAAGCAGTGTCGGCCCGGAAACCCTGGGCCAGATCCAGGACGAGGTACGGCGACTCACGGTCGCCTACCCCAAACTCGCCCTGCCGACTCTGCTCGGCGACCTCGTCGAGGTCCAGGACCTGACCTTCCGCCTCCTGGAGCACGGCCGCGTCAAGCCCCTGCAAGCGCGCGAGCTGTATCTGCTCGCCGGCATCACCTCCGGCATGCTCGCCAAGGCCAGCCACGACCTGGGCAACCCGAGCGCCGCCATGATGCAGGCCCGTACCGCCTTCGTCTGTGCGGACAATGCCGACCACCACGCCATGCGCGGCTGGGTCCGTTCACTGCAGTCGCTCATCTCCTACTGGGCTGGCCGCCCGGCCGAGGCCGCCGACTACGCCGACCTCGGACAGGCCGCCGCCGGCAACGTCCGGGGCACCACGAGCGTCTGGCTCGCCTGTCTCTCCGCCCGCGCCCACGCCCTGCTCGGCGACGGCGAGGCGACTCGCGCCGCCATCCAGCGTGCCGAGGACGCCCGTGCCGTGGCCCAACCAGACGACCTGGACGCGTTCGGCGGCATCATGACCTTCCCGGTGCCGCGGCAGCTCTACTACGTCGCCGAGGCCACCGTGCACCTCGGCGAGGATCCCGCGCTCGGCGAGAGCCAGGCCGAGGCCGCAGTCACCGCCTACCGCACCGCCTCCGAGGACGAGTGGGCCTTCGGCGACGAGGCCGGCGCCCAGACTGACCTCGCGCTCGCCCGCCTCGCCCGAGGAGAGGTCGACGGCGCGGCCGAGGCCGTCCGCCCCGTGCTCGACCTGCCCATCGAGCAGCGGAACTTCGGCATCACCAGCAGTGCCCAGCGTGTCTACGCGGCCCTGCCGTCCGGCGGGCGACGCGCCGGCGGAGCGGAGGCCGATCTGCGCGAGGAGATCGAGGCGTTCACCGCCACCCCGACATCGGTCCTTATCCGGTGACCGCGCAGATAGGCTCCGCGGCCATGACCCCAGTCCACCTGGCCGGCCCCCGCCTGGCACTGCGCGAGATCGAGCACGAGGACACCGACGCTCTCCTGGCCATCTACGGCGACCCCGTGGCCACCCGGCACCTCAGCTTCGAGCCCCGCACCCGAGAACAGGTCCAGGCGATCGTCGACCGCTCGATGAACTCGGCGAAGGACAGCCCGAGGACCGAGTACGGCCTCGCGGTAACCCATCTCGACGACCACCGGCTGATCGGGTACGCCCGCCTGGCCACCGAACCCCAGCAGGCCGCCACCATCGGCTTCGCCCTCCACCAGGCGGAGTGGGGCAAGGGACTCGGCACCGAGACCGTGCATCTCCTGTGCGAGCTCGGGTTCAACATCCTCGGCCTGCACCGCATCTGGGCCGCTCGCTCACCGCTCAATGAGGCGTCCGCGCGGACGCTCCTCCGTGCCGGTATGACCGAGGACGGCCGCATCCGCGACCACGTCTTCGTACATGGCGCATGGCGCGACTCGATCACCTACTCGATCCTGGAGCACGAGTGGACCCCGATCGAGGGATGGCCCCCGACTCGGTCGTTCCCGATGTCACGAAAGGCACTCTCCCCGGCGGACCCGCCTGACGGCGTGTCGCACGGCAGGTGAAGCCGTGCTGACCGAGCTAGCTCCTTGCCCGGCCGCTCCACGGTGTCCATCAGCCAGTCGGTGGGGACGTTTGCCAGGTGCGCTTCCCAAATTGACCGGCTGAGGGCGTCGACGTCTGGAAGTTGCTCGGTGATCTTCCAGCCGTCAACCGGCGGAAGACCGGCCAGCAGGTCCTCCCAGCACGTACGAGGTCGTCGTACTCCGGTTCGGACCGCTTTGTCGAGTCCGGGGTGGGCATGAACGTTGCGGCTCGCTCAGGTCCACAGGGGAAGCCTCGCACGCGGCGGTAACTGCAACCACGAGACGACGAAGGCCCGGGCCGCGTGATGCGGTCCGGGCCTTCGTGAAGGCGGAGGATACGAGATTCGAACTCGTGAGGGATTGCTCCCAACACGCTTTCCAAGCGTGCGCCCTAGGCCTCTAGGCGAATCCTCCGTGGGAGAGCTTAGTACATGTTCAGGGGTGCTCGCGACCACGTATCTCGCAGGTGGGGGAGGCGCGTGACCTGCGGATCGGGGAGGTGGAGGTGTGGGGTGGGAATCCGGTACTGTGGGGAGCAGCCCCTCGTGTGGCGTTATCTCTCTGAACCCCCCCAGGGCCGGAAGGCAGCAAGGGTAGGAGGGCTCTGGCGGGTGCGCGGGGGGTCTTTGCGTTCCCGGGGGCCGGTGGGCCGGTCGAGGGGCGACGCGTTTGTCGGTCCGTCCCGATATCGTCGGTGGTGTGTCCCTAGCCCTGTACCGCCGCTATCGCCCCGAGACTTTCGCCGAGGTCATCGGGCAGGAGCACGTGACCGCTCCGCTCCAGCAGGCCCTGCGCAACAACAGGGTCAACCACGCGTACCTGTTCAGCGGCCCGCGCGGCTGCGGCAAGACGACGAGCGCGCGCATCCTGGCCCGCTGTCTGAACTGCGAGCAGGGGCCGACGCCGACGCCGTGCGGGGAGTGCCAGTCCTGCCGGGACCTCGCGACCGGCGGGCCCGGGTCGATCGACGTGATCGAGATCGACGCCGCCTCGCACGGTGGTGTGGACGACGCGCGTGAGCTGCGCGAGCGGGCGTTCTTCGCGCCGGTGCACAGCCGGTACAAGATCTTCATCCTGGACGAGGCGCACATGGTGACCTCGGCCGGCTTCAACGCGCTGCTGAAGGTGGTGGAGGAGCCGCCGGAGCACCTCAAGTTCATCTTCGCGACCACGGAGCCGGAGAAGGTGATCGGGACGATCCGCTCCCGGACGCACCACTACCCGTTCCGGCTGGTGCCGCCGGGCACGCTGCGCGACTACCTGGCGGAGGTCTGCGGGCGCGAGCGGATCCAGGTCGAGGACGCCGTCTTCCCGCTGGTGGTGCGGGCCGGTGCCGGGTCGGTGCGCGACTCGATGTCGGTGATGGACCAGCTGCTGGCCGGCGCCGGCGAGTCCGGTGTGACGTACCAGATGGCCACCGCGCTGCTCGGCTACACCGACTCGGCGCTGCTGGACGAGGTGGTGGACGCGTTCGCCGCGCACGACGGGGCGACGGTGTTCCAGGTGATCGACCGGGTGGTCGAGGGCGGGCACGACCCGCGCCGGTTCGTGACGGACCTGCTGGAGCGCCTGCGGGACCTGGTCATCCTGGCCACCGTGCCGGACGCCGGCGAGAAGGGGCTGATCGACGCCCCGGCGGACCGGGTCGCGATCATGCAGGCGCAGGCGGACGCGTTCGGGGCGGCCGAGCTGAGCCGGGCGGCCGACATCGTCAACACCGGGCTGACCGAGATGCGGGGGAACGCGGCGCCGAGGCTCCAGCTGGAGCTGATCTGCGCCCGGGTGATGCTGCCCGGCGCGTACAGCGACGAGCTGTCCCTGCAGGCGCGACTGGACAAGCTGGAGCGTCGCGCGGCGGCCGGCGGGTTCGCCGCCCCGATGGGCGCGGTGCCGCAGCTGGGCGCGGTGCCGCCGGTGGCCCCGGCCGCACCGATGGCCGCGGCGGCCCCGGTGGCGGCCGCCCCGGGGCCGGTGGAGGCCGTGCCGGCGCCCCCGGTCCAGGCCGCGCCGGTCCAGCAGGCGCCCGCGCCCGCTCCCGCGCCGTCCGGGCCAGCGCCCGGGGCGTGGCCGATCCCGCGCAGCTTCCCGCCGGCCGGCGGTGCGCCCGCGCAGCCGGCTCCGGCGGCACCGGCGCAGCCCGCGCCGGTGCAGGCACCGCCGGTCCAGGCGCAGCCCGTCCAGCAGGCTCCCGCCCCGGCCCAGCCCGCTCCGGCGGCGCCGGGCGGCGGCCAGCCGTCGGGCGCGGCGCAGCAGGGGGCCGCGCAGGTCCGGCAGCTGTGGCCGCAGATCCTGGAGGCGGTGAAGAACCGCCGCCGTTTCACGTGGATCCTGCTCAGCCAGAACGGGCAGGTGGCCGGGTTCGACGGCAGCGTGCTCCAGGTGTCGTTCATCAACGCGGGCGCCCGGGACAGCTTCGTCGGCAGCAACAGTGACGACGTGCTGCGGCAGGCGCTGTCGGACGCGCTCGGGGTGGACTGGCGGATCGAGTGCATCGTCGACCCGTCGGGCGGCTCGGCCGGCGGGGGCGGTGGTGGTCCGGCCCCGGCGGCGGGCGGAAACTTCGGCGGTGGCGGCGGTTGGGGTGCACCCCCGGCGCGTCCGGCGGCGTCCGCGCCCCCGATGCAGCCCGCCGCACCGGCGCCCGTGCCTGCTCCCGCGCCCGCTCCGATGGCCCCGCCGCCGTCGGCCCCGGTCGCCCCGGTGGCTCCGCCGCCGGTGCGGACGCCGTCCGCACCGGCGGGCCCGGCGGTCGCCCCGGAGGACGACATCCCGGAGGAGGACGACCCGGATCTCAACGAGGAGGCGTTCTCCGGCCAGGAGCTGATCATCCGCGAGCTGGGGGCGACCGTCCTGGAGGAGATCCGCCACAGCGGAGGCTGACGGCCACGGCGGCCGGCGACCGGCGGCCCGCAGCCGACGGGCGGCCACGGCGCCGACCGCCCGAGCCGACCGCCGGGGCCGACCCGCCGGGGCCGGCGCCGCCAGCACGTAGGCTCGTGACGACGAAGCAAGGCAAGCAGAGCAAGCAAGACGAACCCGAACGCAAGGGAGTGAGCCGTGTTCCCCGGTGGTGGCCAGCCCAACATGCAGCAGCTGCTCAAGCAGGCGCAGAAGATGCAGCAGGACCTCGCCAAGGCGCAGCAGGAGCTGGCCGAGGCGAAGGTGAACGGTTCGGCGGGCGGCGGCCTGGTCGAGGCCACGGTGACCGGTGCCGGTGAGCTGGTGGCGCTGACCATCGCCCCGGCCGCCGTCGACCCGGAGGACACCGAGACCCTGGCCGACCTGATCCTGGCGGCGGTCCGGGACGCGAACCAGACCGCGCAGAAGATGCAGGCCGAGCGGATGGGCCCGCTGACCCAGGGCCTGGGCGGCGGCATCCCGGGTCTGCCGTTCTGACGTCGTTCTGACGTCGCCCCGACGTCGTCGCGGTCCGACGCCGGCCCGGTCGGTCCGGGCTTCGGGCGTCATCACGGTCTGGAGTTCAACCGACGGACCTGTGTGATTTATGCGGGAGTCGGGCGTCGGGCGGTGTGCCCGGCGCCCGATTCGTTGGATGATGGCACCGGAGCACCCCGAGCGGTGCCCA
The DNA here is from genome assembly GCF_042677465.1 of Kitasatospora sp. NPDC127111. Lineage (NCBI taxonomy): Bacteria > Bacillati > Actinomycetota > Actinomycetes > Kitasatosporales > Streptomycetaceae > Kitasatospora > Kitasatospora sp. NPDC127111. The sequence goes on along the minus strand of NZ_JBHXTG010000060.1, from coordinate 9,872 downwards.
CCGACCACCCGAGGGAAGGCGCGACGTGTACGAGGGCGTGGTTCAGGACCTGATCGACGAACTGGGCAGGCTGCCCGGCGTCGGGCCCAAGAGCGCGCAGCGGATCGCCTTCCACGTCCTGCAGGCCGACCCCACCGACGTGCGCCGGCTGGCGCACGCGCTGCTGGAGGTCAAGGACAAGGTCCGGTTCTGCGTCGTCTGCGGCAACGTCGCGGAGGCCGAGCAGTGCCGGGTCTGCCTCGACCCGCGCCGCGATCTCGCGGTGATCTGCGTGGTCGAGGAGCCCAAGGACGTCGTCGCGATCGAGCGCACCCGCGAGTTCCGCGGCCGCTACCACGTGCTGGGCGGCGCGATCAGCCCGATCGAGGGCGTCGGACCGGACGACCTGCGGATCCGCGAGCTGCTGTCGCGGCTCGCGGACGGCACGGTCACCGAGCTGATCCTGGCCACCGACCCCAACCTGGAGGGGGAGGCGACCGCCACCTACCTGGCCCGGCTCTGCAAGCCGATGGGCCTGAAGGTGACCCGGCTGGCGAGCGGACTGCCCGTCGGCGGGGATCTGGAGTACGCGGACGAGGTCACCCTCGGTCGCGCCTTCGAAGGGAGACGACTGCTCGATGTCTGACCGGACGATCAACCAGCAGCCCCACACGCCCCACCAGGCCGGTCCGGAGCAGGACCGGCACGCCCCGCACACCCACGCGCACGGCTCGGAGCCGGACGACTTCGCGGTGCAGATCGCGGACTCGGTGGAGAGCTTCGTCCTCGCCGTCACCGAGGTCGCCAAGGGCGACGAGCCGGGCAGCGCCGTCTCGCTGCTCCTCCTGGAGGTCTCGCAGCTGCTGCTGGCCGGCGGCCGGCTCGGCGCCATCGAGGACGTCGTCCCGGAGGACCGGTTCGAGCCCGACACCGGCCCGGAGCCGGACGGCGAGCAGCTGCGCGAGCGGCTGGCCGAGCTGCTCGCGCCGATCGACGTCTACCACGAGGTCTTCGACCCGTACGGGCCGCCGGAGAAGCCGAACGCCTTCCGGATCTCGGACGACCTGGCCGGCGTGGTCAGCGAGCTGCAGCACGGGCTCACCCACTACCGGGAGGGGCGGGTCAGCGAGGCGCTCTGGTGGTGGCAGTTCTCGTACCTCTCCAACTGGGGCACGACCTGCACGGCGGTGCTCCGGGCGCTGCAGTCGCTGATCGCCCACGTCCGGCTGGACAGCCCGATCGGCGCGGTCCCGGACGGTGCGGACACCGACGACGACGGGCTCACCGACGAGCAGCTGGAGCAGCAGGCCGGCGATCTGATGGCGGCCGAACTGGGGCTCGGACGGTAGTCCGGGCGGGCCGCGGCCGTGGTTCCGGCCGCGGGCGCGGGGTGGTCCCGGGATTGTGACGGAAACCTCAGGGATCTCCGCCGAAGGGAAAACCCCGGGGTCCCCGTCCGTTCGTCCGCCGATTCTTCGGAGTGACGGCGGCCCGCCCGCAGACCTGCCGGTGGCCACCCCCGCACCGCCGCCCACCTGCTGAAACGGTCGTCTCATCATGTGGAAGGCGGCGGGCGCGGCACCCCTGCTCGGTAGACTGGCGCGGACCGCACAACCCCCGCCACCCGGGGGTGCGGGGGCCCCGGGCCCCCGGAAACGACACGAGTCGAGGAGCGCACGTGGGCCTTGTCGTGCAGAAGTACGGCGGCTCATCCGTTGCGGATGCCGAGGGCATCAAGCGCGTGGCCCGTCGAATCGTTGACGCCAAGAAGGCCGGCCATGAGGTCGTCGTCGTGGTGTCCGCGATGGGCGACACGACGGACGAGCTCATCGAACTCGCGGAGCAGGTGTCACCCCTCCCTGCCGGCCGCGAGTTCGACATGCTGCTGACCGCTGGAGAGCGCATCTCCATGGCCCTGCTGGCCATGGCGATCAAATCCCTGGGTCACGAGGCCCAGTCGTTCACGGGCAGCCAGGCCGGTGTGATCACCGACTCCGTCCACAACAAGGCGCGCATCATCGACGTGACGCCGGGCCGCATCCGCACCGCCCTGGACGAGGGCAACATCGCGATCGTGGCCGGCTTCCAGGGCGTCTCGCAGTCCAGCAAGGACATCACCACGCTCGGCCGCGGCGGCTCGGACACGACCGCCGTCGCCCTCGCCGCGGCCCTCAAGGCCGAGGTGTGCGAGATCTACACCGACGTGGACGGCGTGTTCACCGCCGACCCGCGCGTGGTGAAGAAGGCCCGCAAGATCGACTGGATCGCGTACGAGGACATGCTGGAGCTGGCCTCGTCCGGTTCCAAGGTGCTGCTCGACCGCTGCGTGGAGTACGCGCGGCGCTACAACATCCCGATTCACGTACGCTCGTCCTTCTCGGGCCTTCCCGGGACGATCGTCAGCAACGACAACCCGAACCAGCCCGAAGGGGGCGAGATGGAGCAGGCCATCATCTCCGGAGTCGCCCACGACACTTCGGAGGCCAAGGTCACCGTCGTCGGCGTGCCGGACAAGCCGGGCGAGGCCGCGCGCATCTTCCGCGCCATCGCCGACGCCGAGGTCAACATCGACATGGTGGTGCAGAACGTCTCCGCCGCGTCCACCGGGCTGACCGACATCTCCTTCACCCTGCCGAAGACCGAGGGCCAGAAGGCCATCGACGCGCTCGGCCGGGTCAAGGAGGGCATCGGCTACGAGTCGCTGCGCTACGACGACGCGATCGGCAAGATCTCCCTGGTCGGCGCCGGGATGCGCTCCAACCCGGGCGTCACCGCGACCTTCTTCGAGGCGCTCTCCGGGGCCGGCGTCAACATCGAGCTGATCTCCACCTCGGAGATCCGCATCTCGGTCGTCACCCGCGCCGAGGACGTGCCGGAGGCCGTGCGCGCCGTGCACACCGCCTTCGGGCTGGACAGCGAGTCGGACGAGGCGGTCGTCTACGGAGGCACCGGGCGATGACCCGGCGGCCGAACCTCGCCGTCGTCGGCGCCACCGGCGCGGTCGGCGAGGTACTGCTCGGCCTGCTCTCCCTCCGCCAGGACATCTGGGGCGAGGTGCGTCTCGTCGCCTCCCCGCGCTCGGCCGGCCGCAAGCTGACCGTGCGCGGGGAGCCGACCGAGGTGCTCCCGCTCGCCGAGGAGGCCTTCGACGGGATCGACGTCGCGGTGTTCGACGTCCCCGACGAGGTCTCCGCCCGCTGGGCGCCGGTCGCGGCCGCCAAGGGCGTCGTCGTGGTGGACGACTCCGCGGCGTTCCGGCTGGACGAGTCCGTCCCGCTGGTCGTCCCCGAGGTCAACGCGGCCGCGGCGCGGATCCGCCCGCGCGGCATCGTGGCCGGCCCCAACTGCGCCACCCTCGCGATGATCGCGGCGATCGGCGCGCTGCACGCCGAGTACGGGCTCAGCGAGCTCGTCGTCGCCTCCTACCAGGCGGCCTCCGGCGAGGGCCGGGCCGGCGTGGACGCCCTGCGCGAGCAGGTCGCGCTGGTGGCCGGCACCGAGGTCGGCGAACAGACCGGCGACCTGCGCGCGGTGATCGCCGACCAGGGCCCGTTCGCCGCCCCGCTGGCGCTGAACGCGGTGCCGTGGGCCGGCTCGCTGATGGACGGCGGCTGGTCCTCCGAGGAGCTGAAGCTCCGTGACGAGTCGCGCAAGATCCTCGGCCTGGCGGCGCTGAAGGTCTCCGCGACCTGCGTCCGCATCCCGGTGGTCCGCACCCACGCGCTGGCCGTGCACGCGGTCTTCGAACGCGAGGTCACCCAGGAGCACGCCCAGGAGATCCTCCGCGACGCCCCCGGCGTGGTGCTCTACGACGACCCGGCGGCGGGCGAGTTCCCCACCCCGAACGACGTGGTCGGCACCGACCCGGTCTGGGTCGGGCGGGTCCGCCGGGCGCTGGACGACCCGGCCGCGCTGGACCTCTTCCTCTGCGGCGACAACCTGCGCAAGGGCGCGGCGCTGAACGCGCTGCAGATCGCCGAGCTGGTGGCGGGCGAGCTGTCCGGCTGACGCCCCGTCGACGGCGCCCGTGCCCCCGGTGCCGAACGGACGGCCGCGGACCGGTTCCCTCCGAATCCCCTGGAGGCGGCTGCGGCCCATGCGGGAGAATGTCCCCCGGGCTGGGCAACCATGACAGGGGATCGAGTGTCCAACGGGCGTGGCGAACGTATTGGTGGGGGCAGGGGCGGGCATCTCGGCATCGGCCGTGGTGACGTTCCCGCCGCGCGCCCAGCGGCCTGCGGATAGGCCGGAAGCGAAACAGATGACGGCGGTCGCACCCGGCCCGGCGGACCCCGGTGCCGGCACCAGCGCGGGCACCAGCGAGGACCTGCTCACCGAGACCTACCAAGCCCACTACCGTTCGCTGCTGCGACTGGCGGCGCTGCTCCTGGACGACCTCTCGACCTGCGAGGACGTGGTCCAGGAGGCGTTCATCCGGGTGCACGCGGCCCGGCGCCGGGTGCGCGAGCCCGAGAAGACGCTCGCCTACCTGCGGCAGACCGTGGTCAACCTGTCCCGCTCCACGCTGCGACGGCGGATCCTCGGCCTGCGGCTGCTGCCGAAGCCCATGCCTGACATGGCCAGTGCAGAAGAAGGGGCCTACGATGCGCTGGAGCGCGATCAGTTGAAGGCCGCGTTGCGGGGTCTGCAACGCCGTCAGCGGGAGGTTCTGGTGCTGCGTTACTTCGTGGACATGACGGAGGCGCAGGTCGCGGAGACCCTGGGCATCTCGCTGGGCTCGGTGAAGGCGTACGGCTCACGGGGGCTCGCCGCGCTGCGGGTCCAGATGGAGGCCGGGCATGGCTGACGACAGGCGAGGACCCGGCGGCGGCCGGGACGGTGACGGTTTCCACGGTGGTGGCCTCGGCGGCACCGGCCTCCGCAGCGGGGCGCCCGCCGACCGGGGCCGGGGCGGTGCGGACGGGCTCAGCACGGAGGAGCTGCTGCTCCGTGAACTGATGCGGCGCGCGGTGGCCGAAGTCCAGCCCGACCCCACCGGACTGCACCGGATCCGCCGCGCGGTACCCCGGCGGCGGGCCGCCGTCCGCGGCGCCTGGACCGGTGCCGCCGCGCTGGTGCTCGCCGTCGCCATCGCACTGCCCGCCCTGCACGACGCCGACCACCTGGGCCTCTCCGGCGACCCCGGCTCGCCCAGCGCGCACGGCGGGACGGCCTCGGTCCCCGACGACGACGGCACGTCCGGCACCGACCCGCGCGGCGCGAACCAGTCCCCGCACCCCGACCCGGGGGCCCCCGGCGGCACCGGAAGCCCCTCCGGCCCCGCCAGCTCCTCGCCCAGCCCCTGGGCGAGCACCCTCAGCACCGGGCCCGGCTCGTCCGCGCCGGTCCCCGCGGCCAGCACCGGCGACGGCGACGGCACGCTGGTGCCGCTCTGCTCCCGGAGCGACCTCGGGCAGGGCTCCGCCCTGGTCGGCACCGCCGACGGGGAGGGGCGGATCTACGGGTACTTCACGGTGGTCAACACCTCCGCACACGCCTGTCGGCTCGGCGGGCCGGGCTCGGTCGCGGTCACCGGCACCACCGGGACGGACCCCGGCCGGATCCGGGTCACCGACCACACCGCCGGTGGCCCGGCCACCGGGCTGCCGTCCCCGGGCGCCGCGTCCGCCGCGGACACGACCGGCCCGGGGCTGCTGCTCGCGCCGCGGGCCGGCTACCGGGTGGACTTCGGCTGGGTGCCGGACGCCGCGGGCTGCCCGGCCAACGGCGGCGCCGCGCCCAGCACCACGGCGGGCCGGGGCAGCCTGGCCGGGTCGGGCACGGGCAGCACCTCGGGCACCCAGGCGGGCGGCCCGGGCGGGTCCGGTGGCGCGGCTCCGGCGATCGGCCCCTCGGCGGCGGCAGCCACCGGGGCGCCCCCGGCCTCCGCCTCGCCGACGGCCGGCCCGACCGGCGCCCCGAGCCCCACGGCCACCCCGAGCACCGGCCCCAGCACGCCGGCGGCCACCGTCACCCTCGCCCACACCCCGGCCCCGGGCAGCCCGTCCGCCGCGACCGCCGTCCTGCCGGGCGCCTGCTCGGGCACCGTCTACCGCACCGCCCCCCAGCCCCTCCAGGCCCCCTCGGCCCCCACGGCGTCCGCCTCACCGTCGGCGGGCTGAGCGCCGGAGCGGGGAGTCGGCGGGGCCGACTTCTGGTGTGCGGTCTCGTTCTCCGGTGCGGCCGGGCGCGTGTGGGTTCGCCTGGTGACGTGCACAGCAAGTCGGCGGGGCCGACTTCTGGTGCGGCGCTGTTGTCCGGTGCGGCCCGGGGGTGGGGGCGGGGTTCGTACGGTGGCTCGGACTGGCGCTGTCCTTCCGTGCGGCCCGGGCTCCTGTGAGGTCCGCGCCGTGGCCCGTACAGGAGGTCGGCGGGGCCGACTTTTCGTGCCCGGGGTCGACCCCTGTGGTCGGGAGGCGTGTGAGGAGTGGTTACCGTGGGGGGTGTGTACCGGTTCCTCCTCACCCCGCGCTGGCTGAGCGGCACCGCGCTGGCCGTGGTGGCCGTGGCGGTGTGCGTCTGGCTGGGCTCCTGGCAGCTCGGCCGGTTCGAGGACAAGGTCTCCTCGCACCAGGAGATCGGCACGTCGGTGGACGACGCCGGTGCGGCCAGGCCGCTCGGCGAGCTGCTCAGCAGCGCGCGGCCGCAGGTCACCACCGAAACCGTCGGCCGGGCCGTGACGGTGTCCGGCACCTTCGACCAGGACCACCAACTGCTCGTCCCCAACCGGGTGCTGGACGGCAAGCAGGGCTACTACGTGCTCACCCCGCTGCGCACCGGGGACGGCCGGGCCGTCGCCGTCGTCCGCGGTTGGGCGCCGGGCACGCCCGCCGAGGCCGGCACGGCCGCCGCCACCGCGGCGCCCGCGGGCGAGGTGACGGTGACCGGGCGGCTGCAGGCCGGCGAGACCGCGGGCAGCGGCGGCGCGGTGGCCGGCGGGCTCCCGGCCGGACAGCTCGGCACGATCAACCAGGCCGCGCTGGTCAACAAGCTCTCCTACGACGGCTGGTACGACGGCTGGGTCTCCGCGGACGCGGCGCCGGCCGGCCTGACCCCGGTGCCGACCGTGCAGCCCCAGGGCGGCAACGGGCTGAGCCTGCGGGCGTTCCAGAACCTCGGGTACACCCTGGAGTGGTTCGTCTTCGGCGGCTTCGTCGTCTTCATGTGGTTCCGCCTGGTGCGCCGCGAGGCGGAGGCCGAGCAGGACCGGGCCCTCGGGCTGGACCCGGTCCTGGAGTAGCCGTTCCGGCAGCGGCTCAGCGGGTCAGCGGGTCGGCTTCGCCGCCGGAACGCCGGGCACGGTCGGCAGCGTCGGGACGGACGGCGTCGGCGGCTTGCCGGACGTTCCCGGCAGGGCCGGGGACGACGGGGACACCGGGGAGGACGGAGCCGGGGAGGACACGGTCGGCGACGGCGCGTTCGACGGCGGCGGGCTGCCGCAGCGGCTGCCGTTCCCGCTGCCGTAGTCGTCGTCGTCATCGTCGTCGTAGTCGGTGTGGTGACGCACCTTGCGTCCGCTCTTGGAGCCCTTCGACCCGGACGACTTGGAGCCGGACGACTTCGACCCGGACCCGGACTTGGCGAGCACGACGACCCCGTCCTCCTCCTGGTCCGTGCCGTCGGTGCCGTCGGTGCCGTCCGTGCGGTCCGTGCCGTCCGTGCCGTCCGTGCGGACGAAGGCCGCCCGCACGGCGAGCGTCCCGCCGGAAGCGCTCGCCTTCACCGGAGCCGACGCCGAAGCGGTGGCCGAAGGCGAGGCCGTCGGCTGGGTCGACGGCGACGCCGGCGGCGGGCAGGCCGCCCCGGTGTCGTCCTGACCGGAGCAGCCGGTGAGCACCAGGACCCCGGCCACCCCCACCCCCACGATCGCGGCCAGACGTCTCACGCGGTCCCCCTGTTCTCCCGGTTCTCCTCGGCCGCCCGATTCTCCCCGACGCCGGCCGCGCCGGTGCCACCCGTACCGCCGCCACCCGTGGAGCCGCCCGTACCGAGGTGCCGCCGGACGAAGTCGATCTCCAGCCGGAGCTGCTTGATCCGCTCCTCCACCACCAGCGAGCCGTGCCCGGCGTCGTAGCGGTAGACCTCGTGCGGCTTGCCGAGCTGCTCCAGCCGCTCGACGTAGTTCTCGATCTGCCGGATCGGGCAGCGCGGGTCGTTGACCCCGGCGCTGATGTAGACCGGCACCCGCACCTGCTCGACGTAGGTGAGCGGGGAGGAGGCGGTCCAGCGCTCGGGCACCTCCTCGGGCGTGCCGCCGAAGAGCGTGCGGTCGAGCGACTTCAGCGCCTCCATCTCGTCGTCGTACGCGGTCAGGTAGTCCGCGACGGGGACGGCGGCGACGCCGAGCGCCCACTTCTCCGGCTGCACGCCGAGGCCGAGCAGCGTGAGGTAGCCGCCCCACGAGCCGCCGGTGAGGACCAGCCGGTCCGGGTCGGCGAGGCCGCTCGCCACCGCCCAGTCCCGGACGGCGCCGATGTCCTCCAGCTCGATCAGGCCGACCCGCTCGCGCAGCGCGTCCGTCCAGGCCTGGCCGTAGCCGGTGGAGCCGCGGTAGTTGACCCGGACCACCGCGAAGCCGTGGTCGAGCCAGGCGGCCGGGCCGGCGGCGAAGGAGTCGCTGTCGTGGTGGGTCGGCCCGCCGTGGATCTCGAAGACGGTCGGGAACGGGCCGTCGCCCTCCCCGGCACCGCCCGGCCGCTGGACCAGCGCGTGCACCGGCCCGCCGGGGCCGTCCACCCAGACGTCCTCGACCGGTACCGAGCCCGGCGGCACCGCGCCGGGCGCCCGCAGCACCACCGTGCCGGCGGTGGACCGCACGGCGGACGGCTCGGCGGCGGAGGACCAGAGGAACTCCACGGTGCCGTCCGGGCGGGCGGTCGCGCCGCCGACCGTGCCGCGCGGGGTGTCCAGCCGGGTGAGCACGCCCGTCTCCAGCGCGTACGAGAACAGCTCGCTGCGCGCCTCGTACTCGTGCTCGACCAGCAGCTCGGCCGCCCCCGGCCGCCACTGCGCGGAGACGTCGCCGGGCAGTTCGCGGCCCTGCTCGTCGCGGAGCGGCAACGCGGTCTCGACGCCGGTGGCGACGTCCCAGATCATCGGTTCCCAGCGGCCGGTGCGCTGGTGGGCGACCAGCAGCCGGGTGTCGCCCTCGACCGGGGCGAAGCCCAGGCAGGCGACGCCACGCGGCTCGGCGCGCCCGGTGACCTCGTCCAGCTCGGCGACGGTCGCGCCGTCCGAGAGCCGGACGATCCGGATCGCCGAGTGCATCGCGTCGCCGTGCTCGGTGTGGTCGATGGCGAGCAGCGTGCTGTCGTAGCTCAGGTCGCCGACGCCGCCGTACTCCTCGTGCCGGTAGATCTCCACGGCCTCGGCCGCGCCCGCACGAAGCAGGTGCAGCGTGGTGCCGTGCTCGTCGGTGGAGCGGCCGACCACCACCGTGCCGTCCCGGCCGAGGGCCAGGCCCGCCGAGTAGGAGGGGGCCAGGCCGGGCACGGCCTCCTCGTCGGGGCCCTCGGCGCCGTCCGGCCGGCCGGCGAAGGGCTGGCGGCGCCAGACGCCGAACTCGTCGCCGTCGTTGTCGTCGAACCACCAGACCCAGGCGCCGTCCGGGGACAGCTCGGCGTCGGTGGTGCCGTTCGGGCGGTCGGTGACCCGGCGGTGGGTGTCGTCGGCGCGGTCCCAGGCGTACACCTCGTAGGTGCCGGTGGCGTTGGACACGTACAGCGCCCGGTCGGGGGCGTCCTCCGCCCAGTCCGGCAGCGAAACGCGTGCCGCCCGGAACCGCTGCTCCCACGCCGGTACGGCGCTCTTCTCCTCGCTCATCCACCCATCCAACCCGATCGGGGGGAGCGAGCGGAACGGGCGGGTGGGGCCGACCGCCCACCCGCCCGTTC